>JAYVNO010000212.1:0-3591 GCA_043758415.1 Burkholderiales bacterium | reverse complement strand
CAATCGCGAAGCGATCAAGTATCGATTCGACTACCCCTTCAGCCCGCGCCGAGGAGCGGAGCAACGGGCGGTCGTAGATGCGTCGTCGGCACACACTGCGCGTAGCGTCAGCGAAGCTTTCGAGTGCCGTTCGACGCATCCCGCCCGCCGCGAGCACCGCAGGATGAAGCGGGGTTCAGGGGCAAGCGCTTTTGGTTACTTTTGCCGCGATTGGCAAAAGTGACTGGCCCCGCGCGGCCATAGAGCGCGCTGGTGGCAAACGCGACGCGCCGTTCAGCAGACCCTTCGACAAGCTCAGGGCGAACGGGGGTTGGAACTCCACCGCTTAGAGTTCACGCTACCGCCCTCACCCCACCCTTCTCCCGCTTGCGGGACATGGAGCAACGGCGCGCTGCGCACGACTAGCCAGTGTTGCGTAAGCCAGCAGCCAAACCGTTAATCGTCAAATGCAACGCCCGTTGCGTCCGCTCTTCCAAATCGCCCGACCGCACGCGTCGAATCAATTCAATCTGTAAGTGATTGAGTGGATCTAGATACGGAAAGCGATTGCGGATGGAACGAGCGAGCGTTGGGTTGTCGGCCAATGGCGCTGCGCCGACGATGGTTTCGTAGGCATTCTTTGTGCGTTCCCATTCGACGTGAATCTTGCTCCAGATGCGCTCGCGAATGATTTTGTCTTGCACCAGTGATCCGTACGCGGCGGCGATTTGCATGTCGGTCTTGGCCAGCACCATGCCCAGGTTCGAGAGCACGGTGGCGAAGAACGGCCAGTCTCTTGCCATTGCACGCAGCTCGTTGATCGCATCCGGCTGCTCGTCGCACAGTGCGGCGACGGCGCTGCCGAAACCGTACCATCCGGGCAACGACACACGGGCTTGCGCCCAGCTAAACACCCACGGAATGGCGCGCAAATCTTCTATTCGCGCTCCGGCTTTTCTTGAGGCGGGGCGCGAGCCAATGTTCAGCTCAGCAATCTCCTTTATGGGTGTGCTCTCGCGGAAGTAAGTGACGAAGCCGTCGTCACCGTAGACGAGTGCGCGGTAGGCGCTGAACGCGTGTTCGCTTAGCTTGTGTGCCAGCGCTTCGTAGCGCGCTTGTTGTTTTGCGTCGCTCGCGATGTTGGGCAGCAGCGTACTTTCCAGCACGGCGGCGAGCAGGGTTTCGAGATTACGTTGCGCGAGGTCGGGGTCGCCGTATTTGCTACTGATAATTTCGCCCTGCTCCGTGAGTCGCAAAAAGCCGTTGACTGCGCCTGCCGGTTGCGCGCGAATCGCTTCGTAACTTGGACCGCCGCCGCGACCCACGCTGCCGCCGCGACCGTGAAAGAGGCAGAGGCGCACACCGTGTTCGGCGAAGCTCTCGACCAACGCAGCCTGCGCGCGATACAGCGCCCAGTTCGCGGTGAAATAGCCACCGTCCTTATTGCTGTCACTGTAGCCGAGCATGATCTCCTGCGCGTCACCCTGCGCCTTGATCCAGCGGCGGTACAGCGGATGCGCAAAGGCGGCGGCCATGACGGTGGGCGCGTTCTGCAAATCCTCAATCGTCTCGAACAGTGGCACGATCGCCACGGCTAGATGCGGCGCGTCGCCGCCACGCGCAAGGCCGACCTCCTTACAAAGCGTGGCCAGCTCCAGCAAATCGGACACCGATTTCGCCATCGAAATGATCATGCGCGGCACGGCAGCAGCGCCGAATCGCGCGTGAACGTCAGCGGCTTTACGGAAGATCGCGAGTTCGGAAAGCGCCGTTTCCGAGAGCTTCATGTAGGGCGACGCGAGCAGGCGTGGATTCGAAAGTTCACGCGAAAGCAGCGCAACTTTTTCGTCCTCGCTTAACGCGGAGTAGTCGGCGCACAAGCCACAGCCTGCAAGTAATTCAGCGACGGCAGATTCATGCACCGTGGAGTTCTGGCGCAAATCCACAGGTGCTAAATGAAAGCCAAAAATCTGTACGGCACGCTTAAGCGGCAATACGCGTGCATCGGCAATCACCTTTGAGCCGTGCCCGTTGAGCGACTCAGAGATGATTTCAAGATCATCGGCAAATTCTTCCGGCGTCGCGTACGGCGCAGCGTCAATGTTGTGCGGCGGACGCACCGAGGCTTTACCAGTGAGGCTGCGATAAGTCGCAGCCATTCGGCTGTAGATGCCGGTCAGCGCGCGTCGGTATGGCTCGTCCACGCGGAACCGTGACGCGTCGCCACCACGCTCGGCGAGGCCGGCGAGCTCTGGCGTGACCTCGATCAGACGACTCGACATGGCAAGCTCTGCGCCAAGCGAATGCACCTCGGCGAGATAGTGCGACAACGCCAGTTCGGACTGCGTGTCGATCACATATTCAAGCGTGTCGGCGTTCACAAACGGATTGCCATCGCGGTCACCGCCAATCCACATGCCGACCTTCAGAAATGCGGGCAGCTCAGCGAGCGTGCGGTCATGTGCTGCCAGTAGCGCAAGTGTGTTCTTGGTCAGACGCGGCACTTCTGACAAAAAACTGGCGCGGAAATAGCTAAGTGCATTGTCAATCTCGTCGCGCACGCGCAGCTTGGTCAAGCGCAACATCGCGGTTTGCCATAGCTGCAACACGAGGCGATGCAACGTCGCGTCGCGATCATCTTCTTCCTGCGAAAGCGACCGCGCGATGAAGCGCTCGGTGTCAAGCGTGCTCTGCCGTTTGATCTCGGTCGGATGCGCGGTCAGCGTCGGGCTCACGTTGGCGCGCGCCAGACAATGGGCAATCTCGTTGCCGCTAATGTGCCCTGCTTTCAACCGCTCAAATGCCGCAGCGAGCGAGCCCGCCTGCGCCGCCGATCCTACTTTCTTGTGATGCCGACGGCGGCGATTCTGCTGCACGTCTTCGGCGATATTCGCGAGGTGCGAAAAGTAGGTGAAGGCGCGAACGACGTCCAACGTCTCTTCAACACTCAGATCAGCGAGCAATGCATCCAGCGTGCGATGCGTAGCCCCTTCACGATGAAAGCGCACCGATTCTTGGCGAATCGATTCGACCTTGTCGAAGGTGGTGTCACCGCGCTGCGCACGAATCACATCGCCGAGTAAGCGCCCGAGCAGACGGGTGTCGGCTTTGAGTGGGGCTTCTTTATCGTCGACAGAATGCGTTTGATCGTTCATTGCCTGATTATGCTGCAACGCACAACTACGGCGGGCTGCCGTATGAACAACACTCGGCCCGGCACGCCGTGCTATTCGAGCTAAAGAATTTAGCGACGCAATACCCCGACCGCAAGCTACCGCGAATCCCACCTCCGCCATAACTCTACGAATCTGGCATCAAGCAGCAAACATGAGTGCGAGCATTTCATTTGGGAATCGACTAACCAACTCACCCTTTCCTCCCGCTGCATCAAGCATCAGGTGAGGGCCATTATTGACAGTAGTTAGTAGGGGCGTCACAAGCCCCGACATTGCGGGAAAACTTGCTGAATCGGAGAAGACTAGATGCAAGAGCGCGGCGGACGTTTTTGGTGTCTTAGAAGTGGCTTCGCAAAACTGAACAGTGGAATAAGTGGAAACTCTGGGCCTCACGCTGGACCGATGACGGTCTGGCAAGCAGGAGTTACAGATGAAA
>JAYVNO010000211.1:0-3599 GCA_043758415.1 Burkholderiales bacterium | reverse complement strand
GTTCGCCGAGCTACACCGGGCAGTTCAAACGCGACGTGAAGCTGGCTGAAAAGCGCGGCAAGGACTTGAGCAAACTGCGAACCATTATCGAATTGTTATTGACCGGATCATCTCTTCCCCGCGAGCTTGGTGACCACCCGCTGAAAGGTGAATGGACGGCGAGCCGCGATCTTCATATCGAACCGGATTGGGTGCTGATTTACCGCGTGGACGGTGACGCAGTGCGTTTTGAACGGACCGGCACGCACGCTGACCTGTTCGGAAAATGATCGCGTCTTTTCCGAGCAAATTGACTTTCCGGGGTTTTAGTTAAAAACACCCTAATTGGGGTTCCCTCGTTTTCAGTGCAATTAGTGACGGTAGGCAGAGCCAGCACTGGCGCGGGGGCCGTTGCGCAAACTGTTGATTTTACAAGCGCTGCTGTTCACTTTTAAATACGCGATTGAGGGCTTGGATAGGGAGCCGATATTAGCGAATGGCGGTCGTTTTCGACGTACTTTGTGACGGCAGAATTTGACTGGCATAGCGCTCGATGGGGAAACGGAACACGCCCCGCAAATTGATTCCCTCCAGTCTGGTTGGGGCGATTTTACCGATTAGTTCAGGTGGAATGACCTGTCGCCGATTCGCCCATCGATCCAGAACGGATTGCATTTGCATCGTGTTCCACGCCATCACGATGTTGGCCAGCAAGCTCAGCGCGTCGGCTACCGCTTGCATTTCATCCACGCGCTTAGCCTGGGCCGGGCTCACGCGACCGGTGTAAATAGCGCGTTTAAGGGCGTTGACCGCCTCGCCGCGATTCAGTACCCGGCGCAGTTCGTGCCGGAAAGCATCATTGACAAAGTAGTCTGCCAGAAATGCGGTTCGCAGCAATCGACCCAATTGCACGCCTGCTTCATAAATCGGATCACCCCGCGCGGCGGAGCCAAATCGTGCAAGCGCCGCCACCGCACTGGTATTGCCATCCATCACCGACGCGCTCAGATGAACCAGGCTGTCCCAGTGGGTTTCAATCGAGGCCGTATCCACATTGGCCACGCACACAGAAGCAATTTCCCACGGGATGGCCATGCCACGTGGCATATGAAGATGCCGCTGCTTCAATTCTTTGAGGCGTGGACACAAATCGAATCCCAACAATCGCGCGAGCGCCATGGCAAAGTCGGTGTAACCGTGGGTGTCGACCGCCAGTTGGCTGGTTTCGACGCGCTCCTGCCGAACGACCCCTTCAATGGCCACCCCCGCTTGCCGCTCATTGAGCACGAACGGCTGCGCGTAAAAGATCCCCCAGCGATCACGCACATGGGAGTAGATACCGACGGAGGGCGTGTTGCGCCGTGGATCGAGCCTGGCTTGCCACACACGTTTGGTGGTCTCCATACTCATCATGTCCGAAGAAGCCAAGTCTGAACGCCCCCAAGTGGCGGCGATGGGGTGGTGTTGCATGAATTCCAGCACCGCCTGGCAGGCTTGACTCAGGCGGCGTTCGTCGCTCGCCCAGCGCATGGCCTGGCGGATGCTGGTAGCCGACAATTGGGGAATCATGCGCGCACATTCAGCGGACGTCAGACTGGTGCCATGTGCCATGATGCCGGCATAGACCATCAGTAGTTCATCCGTCGAACGGGGCTCGCGCCCGAGCATGGACCAGCTAAAACGTACTTGGGCGTCAACGGCCAGAATCACTTCCGGCAGTTGCACCTCGCCAATTCGCGCGTCGAGCCTGGCGCGCAATTTAATCACTTCAGGATCTTCGTCGTAGGCTGGCAGGGCTGAAAGATGGAGTTCTTCATCTACACGCAGCGAACCATTGCGTGCGGCGGCCGCAACTGCGTCCACGCCCGCCCGCACTCGGGTCAGCAGCGGCTCCAGAAACGTGTCCGGATTGGTCGGCAAAGACAAACGCGTGTAATGCCGCCTCGCGTCCGCCTTCCATTGGGCAACCGAAAAAAACAAGCGATCACGGCCGCGAAAGCTCAGGCTATGCTCAATCCACACTGAGCCATTGCGCACCGCGCGACGCAGGGCGAACAGCGACGCGACTTCTAATGCTTGAAACGCCCGTTCCCGATCACTGCTGGATATTGCGTCGCGCCAGACCGCACCGAGACCGGATCCAACGATATTGTCTGGGAGTGTTCTCGCGCCTTGACCGTACAGGTCGCGCAGTTTCGTCAGCGCGTTCATAGCAGGATGATCGCCTGCCGCCTGCCACGGCAGCTGGACAATGGCCACCCACAGCGATCGCACGGGACGAATGACTTCAATCAAACGTTCGCGCATCAGCGAGGCACGGCTCGGCGGCTTGCGTTGCCGGCTTGCCTTGACCACAGCTTCAAGACGTTGGCGCAGTTCAGCGTCCGGCACCGCACCCTGGGCGCTCAGCGTGACCAGTTCTGCCAGCAGCCTCTGGTACAAATCCGCCCAGTTGACGGTGCCAGGGACCTCTGCTGCGGCCTGGCGCCATAGATCGGCAATCCGGCGCTGCACCATCAAGATAAGCTGGTCGGTGGCGGTGAACAGGCAGTACCGCAGAAAGCAGGCAACCTCCACTGTACGTGCCGGTTCTTTGATCTTGGCGCCCGCTGACGGTGGCCTGGCGGCCAATCGGCGTGCGTAGCGCCTCACGATGAGATCGGGGAGGTTTCCCAAATGCTTGTGGACTTCCAGACCGTAAAGCAAATCGATGCGTTCGAGCACCTCGCTGATTTGTCGTGTCGAGTGCTTGGCCGGGGTAGCCCATAGCCAGCTTTGTTGGGTTTGACCGTCAGGCCGCAATTCGGCGACCATTGCGCACCATCGATCACGCGTCGCCTGCGGAACGGCTGCTTGTATCGCAACGCGCGTTTCAGCTTCAAGTTCCTTGAGCGCCGCCGCAATCAACGTGCGGATGGCCCGGTCGCGCACAATCAGCAACCTGTTTTTATACAGCCATTGTCTGGCACGCACCAGCAATTGCTCACGATCGGCGCACCGGGACACTTCGTTCCGTAATTCTCTTACCAATGCGCGGCGTTGATGCTCGCTCATCGATCGAAATCCGAGCGTTGTACAGGCAACTTGTTGATGGTCGAACAGCGTGCGGTCGCGTCCATATAGGGCCCGTAGCGAGGCAATTTCAGGGGCATCGATGCCCAACTCATAGCCCAAGTGGCGCCACAAGACCGGTGGCACCACTCGAAAGGTGCTGAGCAGCCGTCCGCTCATGCGCAGAAAGCCAATATGCAGTGCCAGACCCAACTTGAGTGAATTGCTACGTCGCCCAGCGATAACCTCGCGTTCGGTAGGCTCGAACGTGAAAAATGCCTGCATTTCGAAGGCGCTGATCTCGCGCGGTAGCTCTCTCATGCCAAGGTACGTTGTCTGCCAGCGTTGCATCGTGTGCCTCCATCAGTAGGGCAATCACAATACGCCTTTCAAAAGTGAACAGCAGTGTTTGTAAAATCAACCGCTTGCGCAACTAACCCCGCGCCAATATTAGCTCTGCCTACCGTCACTTATTGCACTGAAAACGAGGAAACCCCAGCCAGCGCTGCACCAGATTCAACGGCACACCGGATTGCACGGCGTGGATCGCAAAGCCATGCCGCAAGCCT
>JAYVNO010000210.1:0-11131 GCA_043758415.1 Burkholderiales bacterium | reverse complement strand
ACCCTCCCAGAAAGCCTTCCAATAACCACTCCAAAAAACAGCACCTAAGCCCCCTCTAAAAACCACTCCTCGCGACAACTTACTTGACAACTATCGGTGTGCGTGCAACATCCTGCAATGCAAGACTCTCCGGCGGTAACAATCTCGCCACCGCTCGATCCTTAAATGCTTGTCCGTATCGTGCCATTGTCATCCTTCATCTGCGCCTCTCACTGCGGTTCTATTGAGGCGACTTCTATTCTGACGTGCGGGGGGGGCTTAGCCCAATTTATATGGGCTTCTCACCATAAAGTTGTAACCTCAACTGCCATTGCTTCGAACAGGCGCATACGCCCGTGGCACCAGCACCCAGGCTACGAACGCAATCGCGACGCTGCCGAGAGCGTTCGAGATGACCAGCGGCCATGCGCTGCTGCCCAGGCTCGGAGCCATCAGTTGCCCCAAGCCGAACGCTGCGATCATCATGGCGAAGCCGGACAGCGCGGCAGCCCGACCGGCGTGCTCAGGAAAGTCGCCGACCGCGCCGGCCTGAGCGCACGGCTGGTTGACGCCGTGTGACAGCGCGAGCAAATACTGCCCGATGATCATCGCCCATGGCTGCGGCTCGGAAACAATCGCGACGACAAGCATGAGTGCCGCGCCCGCCAGCGCAAACCAGGCGCTGCTGCGTACCGCCCGCTCCGGGCCTGCCCGCTGCAACAGCCAGCGGCAACAGTACGTGCCCGCGATGTAGGCGACGCTGTTGCCCGCGAGCACCCCTCCGCACACGAGCGGCGAAAATCCGAACACGCTGATGTAGACAAATCCGCTGGAAAGCAGAAAACAAAACAGCATTCCGTAGCTCGCCATCAGCATCGCCGTCCATGCCCGAAAGCGCAGGCTTTTGAGGACAGCGAGCGTGGCGCTAGCGGTGAACGCATTCATGTTTTCCGTCACCGAGTCCGGCCGCGATTCAGCGTAGTAAAGCCAGACCCAAAGGCCAGCAGCTGCCGCAAAAATTCCTATTGCTACAAACGTCGCGTGCCAGGAAAAGTATGCGATCATCGCCGCGCCAACCAACGGAGACGCCAGCGCCACCAACCCTAGGCCGCTCAGTCCGCGAGAGAGGATGCGCATGCCGGCCAGCGGCGAGTACAAATCGCGCACGGACGCGCGCGCGCAGACGACCAGTGCTGCCATTGCAGCCCCTTGCATTCCACGACAGGTCACCAGACCCCAAAGTGTGGTGACCCACGCCCCGGCAAACGACGCCAGAGCGTATGCGGCGCAGCCGAGCAGCAACACAGGCCGTCGTCCAAATCGATCTGACAGCGGGCCAAACAGCAGCTGCGCGAAGCCGAATGCAAGCATCAGTCCGGTCAGCGTGAGCGAAGGGTTGCCCATCTCGGCAGCGATTGCGGGCAACGCGGGCAGGTACAGATCAGTGGCGACCGGCTGACTGCCAAGCAGCAGCGCAAGCAGGATGATGTAGCGCGGCTCGGAAAATTTTTTATGCCCCGACGGCATCGCGGTGGCGTCCACCGTCAGTTGTGGTACCAGTCCGGTTGCGGCAGACCCTGAAACACCTGGCGCAGACCCTGGCTCCACGCTTTGCGAATATTTTGGAAGTAGACGTCGTCTTCGGTAATCCGATAGCGCAATGATGGCTTGAGATAGTCGCGCTTGAGCACCAGCACATCAATCGGCAGGCCCACCGAAAGATTGGACTGCATGGTCGAATCAAACGAGACCATCACCGATTTGAGCGCCTCCGCCATGGGTGTTTCCGGCCGCACCACGCGGTCAATAATCGGTTTGCCGTATTTGCTCTCGCCAATCTGAAAATAGGGTGTGTCGCTGGTGGCCTCAATAAAATTGCCGTGTGGATAAATGCGGAACAGGCGCGGTGGTTCGTCACGAATTTGCCCGCCCACGAGGAAGGTGCAGGTGAAGTCTACCGACGATTGCGAAAGCTGATTTTCTTCAACGTGGGCAATGGTTGCCTTCATCACCTGCCCAAAATGTTCGGCCACGTCGAACATGGATGGCAGACTCAGGATGTGCTTTTCCTCAGCGCTCGCCTGCGTGGTTTTGCGACGCAACTGGCTGATGACATTTTGCGTGGTGGCCAGATTGCCCGCGTTGACCGCCACGATACAGCGCTGGTGCGGTCCATCGGCCACCTCAAACACGCTCATCTTGGAGAACGTCGCCACATTGTCGACGCCAGCATTGGTGCGCGAATCGGAGGCAAACAACATGCCCTCATGGAGGGACATCGCGACGCAATAAGTCATGGGGCAGGGGCGTAAAGCAAACTAGGCAAGGCTTGATGTTATCGGCTGCGGCTGGCGCCATTCAGCGGCAGCCGCCTCAGTTCGTCCCGCGCCGGGTTGCGCGGTCGCTCTTTGCACCGCTAATGCAGTTCCATGTACGCCGCATTCACCGCATTCCCCAGCCGCTCCATGTCGCCCAGGAAATCCGCCAGGTAGCGCTTCAGGCCGTAGGCGAGCACTTCGTCTATCGTGCCGTAGCGCAAGCGGGCGTTGATCTCGGCAGCTATCCGGCGCGGCATGCGCCCGCTTTGGGCCGGTAGTTCGTCAAGCACCAGTGAAGTTTCGTCAAGGCAATAGCGCAACGAGCGCGGCAATTTGGCGTCGAAAATCATGATCTCTGCCACCCGCCGCGCGTCAATCACGTCGCGGTAGGTGTCACGATACGCCTCCAACGCAGACACCGATCTGAGCACGGCCGAGAGGCGGTAGTAGTCGGTCTCGTTGTCTTCTTCCTTCTCATCATAGGTGTCCGGTGCTTCCTGCGCATATTTGACGTTGAGAATACGCGCCGTGTTGTCGGCGCGTTCGATGAAGGTGCCCAGGCGCGTGAAGTGATAGGGCTGGTCGCGGCGTGCGGTGGCGAACGTGACGCCACGAAACAAATGCGAGCGCTCTTTCACCCATTCAAAAAATTCGTTGCCCGTCATCATCGGGTCAATGGTTTGCACTTTGTCCTGCAGCTGCAGCCAGGTGTCGTTGACGTTTTCCCACATCTCGCTGGTGATGGAGCCACGCACGGCACGCGCGTTCTCGCGCATGGATTCGAAACAGTTGCGGATCGACGAAGGATGTTTCTTGTCCCACGCCAGAAAGGCAATCACGTTAACGTAGGTCGCGGGCAGCTGGGTCGCGGCGAATTCAGCCTGCGCTTCGGTGATGACAATCGGCGTCATTGCACCGCCGGAATCAGCCGAACGATCCAGCATGGCGAGCGATTGCGTAACGTCGAGAATCCGCGCCATGTTCTCGGCCCGCTCAAGGTAGCGGCTCATCCAGTAGAGATGCGAGGCGACACGGCTCAGCATGTTCATTTAGCCTCCGTTTCCGTTTCCGTCTCCGCGTCACCCCCAACGCCGCCCTCGGCGTCACCTAGCACCCAGGTGTCTTTGGTGCCACCGCCTTGTGATGAGTTCACCACCAGTGAGCCCTCGCGCAGCGCGACGCGCGTGAGCCCGCCGGGCACCATACGCACTTCGCGCCCGGTCAGCACGAACGGTCGTAAATCAATGTGGCGCGGCGCGATGCCAGCCTCAACGAAAGTGGGGCAGCTTGAAAGCGAGAGCGTCGGTTGCGCGATGTAGTTGCTTGGGTTCGCCTTCACAATCGTTGCAAATTCCGCAACCTCCTTCGCCGTCGATGCGGGCCCGACAAGCATGCCGTAGCCGCCCGCACCGTGCACCTCCTTCACGACCAGATCCTTCATGTTTGCGAGCACGTAGGAAAGATCACTCGGCTTGCGACATTGATAGGTCTGAACGTTGTTCAGGATGGGGTCTTCGTTGAGGTAGAACTTGATCATGTCCGGCACGTAAGGATAGATCGATTTGTCATCGGCCACGCCGGTGCCAATCGCGTTGCAAATCACGATGTTGCCCTTGGCGTAGGTCTGAAACAATCCGGGCACGCCAATAGCGGAGTCTTCGCGGAAGGCGAGCGGATCAAGGAACACGTCGTCGAGTCGGCGATACATCACATCGACGCGCTGCGGGCCACGCGTGGTGCGCATGTAGACGTAGTCATCCTTGACAAACAGATCGGAGCCCTCGACCAGTTCCACGCCCATTTGCTGCGCGAGGAAGGTGTGCTCAAAGTACGCGCTGTTGTAGCGACCGGGCGTCAGCAGCACGACGGTCGGGTTATCCATTTCAGTCGATTCGCGCAAAGTTTGCAGCAGCATCGCCGGGTAATGTTCGACTGGACGCACCGTTTGTTTGAGGAACAATTCAGGGAACAACCGCATCATCATTTTGCGGTTCATCAACATGTACGAGACACCGGAGGGTACGCGCAGATTGTCTTCCAGCACGTAATACTTGCCGTCGTTGTTTCGCACAATGTCGACACCTGCGATGGATGCATACGTGTCATGCGGCAGTTTCACGCCAACCATCTTGGTATGGAATTGCGCATTGCCTTCAATTTGCTCACGCGGAATCAGGCCCGCTTTGAGGATTGCCTGACCGTGATAAATGTCGGCCAGAAATTTGTTGATCGCAGTGACCCGCTGCGTGAGCCCTTTCTCAAGATAGGTCCACTCGTTGGCGGTGATGATGCGGGGGATGACATCCGACGGGATTAGCCGCTCGGTGCCACCTTGGTCGCCGTATACCGTGAAGGTGATGCCAATGCGGCGAAACAGCAAATCGGCTTGCGCACGCCGATGTGTCAGCGCATGCTCGGGTGTCGCCTCAAGCCACTGGTTATACGCCTGATAGTGCTCGCGCGGCCCGAACCGAAGGGGTGGAACCAGCGCCATCGGCTTGGCTTTTGCCATCACCGCGGACGATTGCAGTTGCGACTGGAACTGGCCCTGATTGCGCGAGTGGGTCTGGGTTTGCGACTGAGTTTGCGCCGCCAGCATCTCGTCGAAATGGCTGGCGGGCGGAGGTGTGATGGTGTGCATGATCATGGCTGCGCGGCGACTTAACTTTTGCAATAGTAAGCAAACCGTGTGCCGTTGTCTTTTAGTTCGTCGCCCGCCGTTCATTCGAGCCTGCACGGCATATAGCTTTTCGCCAATAGCCAGTCTAATAGCGGGCTAAACGAACAAATATCTGTATATCGACTTTAGCTTAAATCATAGTGTAACCACAGTGAATACGTGCTTTCAGCGAAAAGCTGATAAACCGTATCGCGAGCATGCGCGGCGCAAGCGCCTTCGCGCGGCTCGCCGCGTAAAATTTGTCGCAATGACTTTCCCCTCTCGCTACGAGCTGGAGCTTGGTGTTCGCTACGTGCGCGCCAAGCGTCGCAACAGTTTCATCTCCTTCATTTCGCTCATCTCAATGCTTGGCATCGCGCTGGGTGTCGCGGCCTTGATCATCGTCATTTCGGTGATGAACGGCTTTCAGAGCGAGCTGCGCGAACGCATGCTGGCGGCGACCGCGCACGTTGAAGTCAAAGGCTTTGAGAGCCCGATGAACGACTGGCAATCGGTCGCGGCCACGTTGAAACAAAATCCCGAAGTTGTCGCCATCGCCCCGTACGTGCAGGGCGAGGGTCTGTGGATCAACGGCGAAATCAACAAACCGTCGCTAGTGCGCGGCATCGACCCCGCGACCGAGGTGCTGGTTGCGACCGTGCAGCAGCACATGAAAGTGGGCACGCTTGACCTGCTGAAACCGGGCGAATGGGGCGTAATTCTCGGTATCGATCTGGCGCGCAGCCTCGGTGTTCGCGTGGGCGAAAAAGTGGCGTTGGTCACGCCGCAAGGCACGGTGACGCCTGCGGGCACGGTGCCGCGCGTGAAGAGTTTTACGGTCACCGGTTTGTTCGAAATTGGCTGGATTGAGGCCGATTCGCGCGTTGCGCTGATTCACATGAACGATGCGCAGCGCTTGTATCAACTGGGCGATACCGTGACCGGCCTTCGCGTAAAGTTGAAAGATTTAATGCAGGCGAACGCTATTGCCAATCAGTGGTTGCGCACGCTACCACCGGGGCTCGGCGTGTCGGATTGGACGACCCAAAACGCGAGTTTTTTCAAGGCGGTGCAGCTTGAAAAGAAAGTCATGTTCATCATCCTCACACTGATCGTCGCCGTCGCCGCGTTCAATCTGGTAAGCACGCTGGTGATGGTGGTGACCGACAAGGAGTCTGACATTGCGATCCTGCGAACGCTTGGCGCGCGACCGTTCAGCATCATGCAAATTTTTGTCATTCAGGGCGCGATTATTGGCGTGATCGGCACGCTCATTGGCCTCACGCTTGGGCTTGCGGTTGCCTTCAATATTGACATCGTGGTCGGCACGATTGAAAAAATATTCGGGGTCACTTTTATCGACAAAGCGGTTTACTTAATCTCTGAGCTGCCGTCGAAAGTGATCTTCTCGGACGTCGCCTTCATCACCTTGATGAGCCTTGGTTTATCGCTGCTCGCCACGCTGTATCCAAGCTGGCACGCCAGTCGTGTCAATCCGGCCGAGGCGCTGCGTTATGAGTAACCTGGTGCTTAACTCGGTGGGTCTCGGTAAGCGCTACGAGAGCGGTCCTGCGACGACGCAAGTGCTGACCGACGTGACTTTCAGCGTCGCGGCGGGTGAATCGGTCGCCATTGTCGGTGCGTCGGGTTCAGGCAAAAGCACGTTGCTGCATTTGCTCGGTGGCCTCGATACGCCCAGCACCGGCAGCGTCAGCTTGCAAGGCCAAGCGCTCGCCGGAATGTCTGATGCGGCGCGTGGCGATTTGCGCAATCAGGCGCTCGGATTTGTTTATCAATTTCATCACCTGCTGGCCGAACTCACGGCGGTGCAAAACGTCGCGCTCGCATTGCGCATTCGCCGCACGCCAGTTGCCGCAGCTAACGCTAAAGCGATCACGCTACTCACTACGATGGGCATGGATCATCGGCTGCACCATTTGCCTTCGGAACTCTCGGGCGGCGAACGTCAACGCGTTGCCATTGCGCGTGCGCTGGTAACCGAGCCAGCGTGCGTGCTCGCTGACGAACCGACCGGCAATCTGGACCGCGAAAACGGAGACCGTGTGTTCGAGCTGTTGCTCGGTACGACTCGCAGCCGTAACGCATCACTCGTGCTGGTCACCCATGATCGCTCGCTCGCCGCGCGTTGTGACCGCGTGCTGGAGCTCGCGGCTGGGCGATTGCAAGGCGTACAAGTTGCAGCCTAGCCAACGCGCGGCCATCGGTTGGTTATTCAGCGGCATCGTGCTGTTTGCCACGATGGATGCGGCGGCCAAATGGGTGGGGAAAACCTACCCATTAACGGCCGCGGTGTGGTTGCGCTACCTCGTGCCGACGTTACTGGTTGGCGGCTATCTGGTCGCCACACGCGGCCTCAAATTTGCGCACGCAGCGCGCCCCGGCATTCAAATTTTGCGTGGCATCACGCTCGTCATCAGCACGCTGTGCTTCTGGACTGCGCTGTCGCACTTGCCTTTGGTTGAGGCGGTCACCGTGTCGTTTGTTTGCCCCACGATGGTGGTCATTTTTTCGGCGCTTTTGCTCGGGGAACGCCCGCAACGCGCGCATTGGATTGCGCTCGCGTTGGGTTTTGTGGGCGTTTTGATTGCCCTGCGTCCCGGTCTCACCCACACCGGTATCGGCGCGATTGCAGCGCTCAGTTCAGCCACGTTTTATGCACTGTATTTAGTGCTCACGAGGAAGGTTGCTGATCGGGCCGACGCGGTGGTGCTGTTGTTTCATGCCAACGCGATTGGCGCGCTTGCCCTGACTGTGCTCGCTCCGGCCACGGCCCGCATGCCGAGCATCTCCGCCGAGTGGATGATCCTGCCCGCGCTCGGCGTGTTTGGCGCGATTGGCCACTGGTGCATGATCAAGGCCTATTCGCTCGCGGATGCGACCACGCTGGCACCGTTTATGTACGCGCAATTGCTGGTCGCCACGTTCTACGGCTGGCTGATTTACGACAACTTGCCGGACGCCTTCACGCTGCTGGGCATGCTGGTGATTCTGGGTAGCGGTTTGTATGTGCTGAATGAGGGGCGAAAATCCAGTGTTCGTGCGCGCGCCGACGAGGTTGCCGCTACTCCCGAGTAGCGCGTTCGCAGCGCCAGACGCGAGTTAAGTTGTGCGCTCATTCTTCACACACTGACGGGTGTATCCATCTCAACAGACCGGCACCTCGCGCCGTGCCGCGATAGAATCTCAACACCGTGTTGCCTGAGCGTGTGGGCTGCGATCCAGCCCTGACCGCGCCGCAGCTTCAACAGCATTTCCCGCACTTTACCGCCCAACGATTAACCCGAGCGCTGCGGGCACGGCTCAGGCCTGCACGCAGCTGCCCAAATTTACGCGATTTCCTTTCATGAGCACTCCAACCTACGCCCCCGGTATTGAAATTAACGCGCCAGTCTCGGCCGAATTTGCAGAGATCCTCACGCCTGAGGCGATGGCGCTGGTCGCCAAACTCCACCGCACGTTTGAACCACGTCGTCAGGAGTTGCTCGCCGCGCGCGTCGTGCTCGCCAAGCGTCTCGATGCAGGTGAAAAACTGGATTTCCTCGCGGAGACGAAGCACATTCGCGACGATGCGTCGTGGAAGATCGCGCCACTGCCAAAAGCGCTGGAATGCCGCCGCGTCGAAATCACCGGCCCGGTCGACGCCAAGATGGTGATCAACGCCTTCAATTCGGGCGCGGACAGCTACATGACCGATTTCGAGGATTCGAATTCGCCGTCGTGGGATAACCAGATTCAGGGCCAGATCAACCTTGGCAAGGCGATTCGTCGCACGTTGACGTTGGAGCAAAAAGGCAAGACGTACAAGTTGAACGATAAGATCGCCACGCTGCAGGTGCGACCACGCGGCTGGCACCTTGAAGAGAAGCATGTGCTGATCGACGGCAAGCGCGTTCACGGCGGCATTTTTGATTTCGCGTTATTCATGTTTCACAACGCGAAAGAGCAAATCGCGCGCGGTTACGGGCCTTTCTTCTATTTGCCGAAGCTGGAGTCACGCCTCGAGGCGCGGCTGTGGAACGATGTCTTCGTGATGACACAAAACGAGCTCGGATTGCCACAGGGCACAATCAAGGCGACGGTGCTGGTGGAGACGATCAATGCCGCGTTCGAGATGGAAGAAATGCTTTATGAACTGCGTGAGCACAGCGCGGGTTTGAACGCCGGTCGCTGGGATTACATCTTTTCCTGTATCAAAAAGTTCAAACTCGACAAAAGTTTCTGCCTCGCAGATCGCGCCAAGGTCACGATGACAGCACCCTTCATGCGCGCCTATGCGCTGCTGTTGCTGGAGACCTGCCATCGTCGCGGCGCACCGGCCATTGGCGGCATGAGCGCGCTGATTCCAATCAAAAACGATCCCGAGAAAAACGCCATCGCGATGGGCGGCATCATCGCCGACAAAAAGCGCGATGCGACGGACGGCTACGACGGCGGCTGGGTCGCGCATCCGGGGCTGGTCGAAGCATCGATGAAAGAGTTCGTTGACGTGCTCGGCGACCGACCGAATCAATGGGAAAAGCAACGTCCTGATGTCAAGGTAGCCGCAGCTAACCTGCTCGACTTCAAGCCGGAAGCGCCGATCACCGAAGCCGGTTTGCGCATGAACATCAACGTCGGTATTCACTACCTCGGCGCATGGCTCGCAGGCAATGGCTGCGTGCCGATTCACAATCTGATGGAAGACGCTGCGACCGCCGAGATTTCGCGCTCGCAGGTGTGGCAGTGGATCCGTACGCCGAAGGGTGTGCTCGACGATGGTCGTAAGGTGACCGCCGGGATGGTCAAAGGCATGGTTCCGGAAGAGCTCGCCAAGATTAAAGCCGGTGGTTTTGAAGGCAAATTTGATCGCGCGGCGGTGATTTTCGCCGACATGAGCACCAAAGATGACTTCGAAGAATTCCTGACGCTGCCGCTGTACGAAGAAATTTAGACGGACTTGCTGCGACGCAATATGCGATGCGGCAAAAATCGCCGCCAACGCACCGAATGATCAAAGACCGCACCTTAAAGGTGCGGTTCTGCGTTGAATAGAGCGAATAGATGATGACAAGCTATGGCTTTTCAGGAACTGGCGACCTAAAATCAAGGTCTACCGCCAAGAACGAGCGCGCGCAGGAGTGGGTTTAAAGATTCTGTAAATCTTTGAGCCGCGTAGCACCGGATTCGGTATGTCGGCACGGGAGCCACCAAGAGCAGTCCCGCCGACACCATGTATCGATTACACACGGATTGGATTATGGCTAAGAAGTCAACGCCTGTATTGTCACGGGCAAATTTATGGTCACTCGAAGAGTACGCGAAGCGTCGTCCGACGTTCCGTCCTGAGGTCATCGCGCACAAGAAAAACCGCACGGTTCATCTCGGGAATCATCTCGCGCTGCAATTTGAAGACGAAATGACGGTGCGCTACCAGATTCAGGAAATGCTGCGGGTCGAGGCGGAAGACGAGGGCGACGTCGATGCGGTGCAGGGCGAGCTGGATGCGTACCTGCCGCTGATTCCTGATGGCAGCAATCTCAAAGCAACCATGATGCTTGAATACACCGACGAGATAGAGCGCAAGCGCCAGCTTGCACAGCTGATCGGTATCGAGGACCGCGTCTGGATTCAGGTAGAGGGCAGTTCCAAGCTGTACTCGATCGCCGACGAAGACATGGATCGCGAGAACGACTACAAAGCGTCGTCGGTGCATTTTCTGCGCTTCGAATTAACCAAAGAGATGAAGGCTGCGCTCAAGTATGGCGTCGGTCTGGCCGTTGGCGTCGATCACCCGCGTTACAAGGCCGCGATCAACCCGATTCCGCAAACTGTGCGCAATGCGCTGGTAGCCGATCTGAAATAGATCGCGTTAGATGGGAAAAAAAGCGGCTCGCGAGTCGCTTTTTTGACGCCGCGTGTGCCATCAGCTTTCGCGTAAAACGTCCTTGCCTTAAGGGCTAGCAGAGCAAAATTCTCTTTATCGACTTTTGCCGTTTTTATGAATTAGCCCCGATGGGAACGCCATTTCGTCGAAAAGCTGTTTGTTGGTTGTCCTAAGGGCACCTCTAAAATTCATTTTTTGGGGATGCAGTGTTAGGCGCGGGGCGCGCAGCAACCGGAATGTACGCGCAGGTCACATGAGGATTGCGAGCACCCCGTAACGACACAATGCGCC
>JAYVNO010000209.1:0-11184 GCA_043758415.1 Burkholderiales bacterium | reverse complement strand
GAGCCTGTCGGGTTTGAAACATCGTAGCGAAAATTCTCCCGCCCGAGGGCAGATTTTGACTGTTTTGCAGCGGCAATATCGAGATATTGCCCAAAAATCAGGCGAAATATGAACCGGGCCGGCGAATTTGCAGCCGATGCTTTTCAAATCCGACAGGCTCCTAGGCAACCCAATGCAGGAGCGGCTTGCCGCGCCCTGTGCTCACCAAAGTGAGGCTGGGTCTGCGGCAAGCCGCTCCTACAAAACAATACCGATCAACAGAAGCTAGGCTAAAACTAGACTGTTTTCTGTTGGCTGCGCTAAAAGTCAGCGACTAACCGCCGTCAGTGCCCGTCATGGTGGATGCTTCGTCGTCCGGCTTTTCGAGCAGTTTGATCAGGCAACCGGCACAAGTAAATACTGTGCGCCCGCCCACTTTACGCGTTTTGCCGCCACGAATAATCGCGGGCTGTTTGCAGGTTCCGCAGAGTCTGGTCCAACTGCCGGCCACCGAGCGTTTGCGCGGTGTCGCCGTTTGTTGACGAAATTTGGCGATCTGATTTGGATCGAGCATAGACATCAACACCTTGAGTTTCGCCTGATTGCATCGTGCTGTCAGATTTCATGTAAAACAGGTGTTGGGCACCCCGTTTAAACCAATTTTCCGCGAGCATTGCTGCAACAAAAGCGTTTTATTTTCAACGGCCTACATTATGTCTCAAAAGACGAATCTCCGCCAGTCCCGCATGATAAAAATCAAAAATTACGGTTCGCGCGGGTTCATTTTGCCGCTACTTTTTCTCCTTTTGGCGACAGCCGTGCTCGCAGTGGGCTATGGATTTGCGGTCTGGAGTTACAACTATTCCGAGGGCGAGCGCGCTGGTGTGGTGCAAAAATTCTCGAAAAAAGGATGGGTTTGCAAAACATGGGAAGGCGAACTCAACATGGTAGTGCTGCCCGGTGGGCTGCCCGAGAAGTTCTTTTTCACGGTTTGGGACGAAATCACTGCGGCGACCATCAACCGAAACGTTGGCAAACGCGTTGCCCTGCATTACGTGGAGAAAGTGGGTTTACCAACAAGTTGCTTTGGTGAAACGCGTCACTACGTGAAAAAGCTCTCGCCGCTGACCGAATAGCGATCACGCAGCCGCTGATAATCCTCCGGCGTATCAATCCCCGGCGGCAACGGCGCATCCACCACCGCCACCGCAATTCGATACCCATACGCCAACGCGCGCAGTTGCTCCAACGCCTCAAATCGCTCAATCGCAGGAATCGGCAGCGTCGGGAAGATACGTAAAAACGACGCGCGGTAGGCATAAAGCCCAATATGGCGATACATGGGCAATGACAAAGGCATGACCTCAATGCCAGCGCTCCAGTCATCTCGTGCGTACGGGATCGGTGCGCGGCTGAAATACAGCGCCTCTCCCGCTTCGCCCAACGCGCACTTGACCACGTTCGGATTGATCGCGTCGGCAACATCATGAATCGGGTGGCAGAAAGTCGCCATCGATGCCCTCGGTTGCTGCTGCAATAGCGCCGCAACCTGATTGATGACCGACGCCGGAATCAGCGGCTCGTCGCCCTGAACGTTAACCACGACGGCGTCATCAGCGAGGCCCAATTGCGTCACAACTTCACTCAGGCGATCCGTGCCAGTGGCATGGTCGCCGCGCGTCATGGCAACGGCAATACGGGCTTGAGTGCATGCATCCGCAATGCGCTGATCGTCCGTTGCCACCACCACCCGCATTGCGGTCGATTGCGCCGCGCGCTCCGCCACGCGCACCACCATCGGCTTTCCCTGCAAATCAATCAGCGGCTTGCCGGGAAAGCGCGTCGACGCGTAGCGCGCCGGAATCACGACCGTGAAACTCAATGCAGTGCTTCCACTTCTTCCGGCGTCAGTTTGCGCGCCTCATCTTCCAGCATCACTGGAATATCATCACGGATCGGGTACGCGAGGCGGGCCGATTTCGAGATCAGCTCAAGCTTCGCTTTGTCGTAAATCAGCGGCCCTTTGGTGACGGGGCAAACGAGAATTTCAAGTAGTTTCGGATCCATGATCAGCGGGTGATTCTTCAGCGTAATTAGTGCGGGCATCGCGCACGAGTTGCAGAAGTTTACGCTTGGTCTCGGGTGCCAGATGCACAGTCAGCGGCACCACCCACATGCGGTGATCGGCAAAGTCGCGGCATTTTGGCGCGTCCTTCTCGGTCATCAGGATCGCACGGTCACCGAGCGCCTCGAAATCGCTTTGGCGAAAGGCATGATGATCCGGGAACGGATAGAGCTGGCCCCGCACCCCGGCCCTGAGAAGCGCATCGTAGAACTGGCGCGGATTGGCGATACCGGCAACAATCGCAGGCCGCGATTGTGAAAACGTGGCGAACGCCACCTGTCGCGTCGGCTCCACCAACGCATAAGGCAAGCCCAGTTTGCGGCGAACGACATGATGGTTGCCGCTCTTGTATTCGCCGCCGGAGGGTGTCAGCCACGACGGCATCAGGCGCAGCGCGCTCTGGCGCGCCCGCGCACGCGGCTCGCGCAGCGGACCGGCAGGCAGCAGTTTGCCGTTGCCATAACGTCGCTCAGCGCTTACCACCTCGATCTCGATGTCGCGCATCAACGCATAATGCTGCATGGCGTCATCGGCCACGATGATGTTGATCTCGGGGTGCTTCGCAAGCAGGCTGATTGCAGCGGCAACCCGATCAGCGCAGACCTCCACCGGCACACCGAGCACGAAGTGCAGCAGCGGCTCGTCGCCCACGTCCGCTGGAATCGAGCGCGCGCTAACGCTGCGCGGCGTTTTTGGGCTGACCGGATAGCCGCGACTGATGATGCCGGGGCGATACCCCGCTTGCTGCAGGCAGCGCACTACCGCTTGCACCACCGGGGTTTTGCCGGCACCGCCGACCACGATATTGCCAACGACGATCACCGGCACGCCCGGATGTGAGCGCTGGACGATGCCGCGCCGATACAGCTCACGTCGCGTCGCAATCACCCGCCCATACACCCACGCCAATGGCGAAAGCAACGTAGCCAGCAGCGTTGGCTGTTTAGCCCACCAGGTTTTTTCGAGGAATGTCGGGAGCATCATGCGGTGAAGTACGGGGCAATTGGCGCTTAGCGCAACCGCAGCGCTGCGCCGTTATTTGCCTTGAGTGGCCGCAGTCTGCGTCGCGAACGTTATATTGGGAAAGTTCGCCAGCCGCGCCGCTTCCATGACGTGAACCACGTCTTGATGCTTGGCTGCGGCATCCGCATTGATGATGATCACCGGGTCAGCCACACCGCTGGCGGCATCCTTCAGCGCCTGCGACAGGGCTCCCACGGTGGTGAAGACAAAGACCTGTTTATTCAGTGCGTATTTGCCCGCAGCGTCAACGCCCACGTTTACTTCCTTCGGGCGCTGCGTCTGCTTTTCCGCATCCGCTTCCGGCAACGAAATTTTGAGTTCGGTGAACTTGCTGTACGTTGTAGACGCCATCAAAAAAATCAGCACGACCAGCAACACGTCAATCAACGGAATGAAGTTGATCTCAGGCTCTTCGCGAAAGCGGCCTCGGCGGAAGTTCACTTGGTGCGATCTCCGTGAAGGATGTCAACCATCCGCGTCGCTTGCTGCTCCATCTCGATCAACAGTGAATCCACTTTGCCGCGGAAGTAGCGATAAAACATCAGCGTCGGTACCGCCACGATAATGCCCATGGCCGTGTTGTAGAGCGCCACCGAAATGCCGTTCGCGAGCCGCGCTGGATCAACACCTGCGCTCCCCGTACTGCCGAAAATTTCGATCATGCCGATAATGGTGCCGAGGAGGCCCATCAGCGGCGCAGCAGCCGAAATTGTGCCGATCGCATTGAGATATTTTTCAAGGCCGTGGCCAATGACACTACCGGTTTCTTCCAACGCCTCTTTCACGACAGCACGAGGTGCTTTGATGTTGGCGAGCCCTGAGGCGAGAATTTGCCCCATCGGACCCTGTCCGGCGGTCAAATCCACCAGCTCCTGCGTCAGCCCTTTTTTCTTATATTCAGCGATAACTTTGTCGACCAGACCGAGCGGAATAATCTGCGCACGGCGCAACGTCCATGCGCGCTCAATGATCAGCGCCAACGCCACGATGGATACAAAAATAAGCGGCCAGATCGGCCAGCCTGCCGCCTTGATAATGTCCCACATGCAGCGTCTTCTCGATAGTGAATTCAGTCGGCAGTGTAACCCGCGATTTGATCTCGTAAGTGCGGCAAACGCTACCTACAACTTTTCGCGGAGCGCGGCTTTACACAAGGGCAAAGGCCCGCTATTGTCCACAAGTCGATAAACGCCATTTCTGGCCTTAAAGCCCTGCGTGAACGCCGTTTAACAGAAAAGTTGCTACACACGTTCCAGAATCACGGCAATGCCCTGTCCGACGCCGATACACATCGTACACAGCGCGTAACGGCCACCCGTGTTGTGCAGTTGATTCACCGCTGTCGTCGCCAGCCGTGCACCGGACGCACCGAGCGGATGGCCGAGCGCGATTGCGCCGCCGTTTGGATTGACGCGCGGGTCGTCGTCCTGCAAACCGAGATCATGCAACACGGCGAGGCCCTGCGCGGCAAACGCTTCGTTGAGTTCGATCACGTCCATCTGATTGATCGTGAGGCCCGCCAGCGCCAGCATTTTTTTCGTCGCAGGCGCGGGGCCGATGCCCATGATGCGCGGCGGCACACCGGCAGTAGCCATGCCCACCACACGGGCGCGTGGCGTTAGATTGTGCGTTTTCAGCGCCACCTCGGACACCACCAAAATCGCGCAGGCACCGTCGTTCACGCCGCTCGCGTTACCCGCTGTGACCGTGCCGTCGGGACGCACAATGGGCTTCAATTTGGCGAGCGCTTCGAGCGATGTATCGCGCGGATGTTCGTCCTTGTTCACAACAAGTGCATCGCCTTTTTTTTGTGTGATCGTGACCGGTGTAATTTCGCTGTCGAAAAATCCGCGCTGCTGTGCAGCGACCGCTTTCAACTGTGACGCCAGCGCCATTTTGTCCTGCGCTTCGCGCCCTATTTTGAACTCGGTCGCGACGTTCTCGGCCGTCTCCGGCATCGAGTCAACGCCGTACTTTTCTTTCATGAGTTTGTTGATGAAACGCCAGCCGATGGTGGTGTCGTACACGGCGTTGTTGCGGGCAAAAGCACTGTCCGCTTTCGGCATCACGAACGGCGCACGGCTCATGCTCTCGACGCCGCCCGCAATCATCATCTGTGCCTCGCCCGCCTTGATGGCGCGCGCGGCCGTACCCAGCGCATCAAGCCCCGAGCCGCACAGGCGATTGAGGGTGGCACCTGGAACGCGATGAGGCAATCCTGCGAGCAGGGAGGCCATGTGAGCCACGTTACGATTGTCCTCGCCCGCTTGATTTGCGCAGCCGTAAATCACATCATCAATGGCTGCCCAGTCCAGGTTTGCGTATCGCGCCATTAATGCGCGAATCGGAATCGCGCCGAGATCGTCGGTGCGTACGGACGACAGCGCGCCACCGTAGCGGCCAATGGGAGTGCGCAGGGCGTCGACAATGTACGCGTTCATTTTGATTGAGCTGAGTGGTAAACAACGAGCAGTTTATAGGGTGCGCTCCGCGCACCAACGGTTGCCGTAGACGCCATTGTTGCGCATAGCGAACGCTTGGCGCGCGCAGCGCACCCTATGTGAAATTGATTTGTGAAAGCGACGAGAGTTCGTCGCGAGATAAACCTGCGATGGCATCAACTAACCTGAATCCGCTCGGCGTGACATCAATTACCGCAAGATCCGTGTATATCCGACTGACGCATCGCACACCCGTGATCGGATAGGTGCATCGCTCAACCAGCTTGCTCGCGCCGCTGCGCGTGAGGTGTTCCATCATCACCCACGTCTGCTTGGCGCCGACCGCTAAATCCATCGCGCCGCCAACCGCAGGTATGTCGTCCTTGCCGCCGGTATGCCAGTTCGCAAGATCGCCGTTGGCTGCCACCTGAAACGCGCCGAGTACGGCGATATCGAGATGTCCCGCACGCATCATCGCGAACGAATCGGCACTGTGAAAATACGAGCCGCCTGGGAGTAAAGTCACCGGCTGCTTGCCCGCGTTGATGAGATCAAAATCTTCTGCATCAGCGGACGGCGCGGGCCCCATGCCCAAGATGCCGTTTTCGCTTTGCACAATAATTTCGCGCCCCGCAGGCAAGTGGTTTGCCACTAGCGTTGGCATGCCAATGCCGAGGTTCACGTAGGCGCCGTCGGGCATATCCTGCGCGATGCGCGCGGCGAGTTGTTCGCGCGTGAGTTTGACGTAGCCCATCATGCCGCCTTATAGCCAGATGCAACCGTGGCCGAGCGCGAAATCTTGACTACGCGTTGCACGAAAATTCCCGGCGTGACCACAGCCTCCGGATCAAGCTGCCCCAATTCAACAATGTCGTGCACCGAAGCAACCGTCGTCTTCGCCGCCATCGCCATCACCGGCCCGAAATTGCGCGCCGCCATGCGATAGGTGAGATTGCCCCAGCGGTCGCCCTGCTCCGCTTTCACTAGCGCGAAGTCAGCGTGGATTGGCGATTCCAGCACGTA
Organism: Burkholderiales bacterium; assembly: GCA_043758415.1. Classification (GTDB taxonomy): domain Bacteria; phylum Pseudomonadota; class Gammaproteobacteria; order Burkholderiales; family Casimicrobiaceae; genus Casimicrobium. The sequence goes on along the minus strand of JAYVNO010000209.1, from coordinate 4,593 downwards.
CATTTCGCCGTTGATTTCGCGCGTTTCTTTGCCTTTCGCAAGCTCGGTGCCGAATCCGACCCGAGTGAAAAATCCACCAATGCCCGCGCCCGCCGCACGAATGCGCTCTGACAAATTGCCCTGCGGCACGAGTTCAAGCTCCACTTTTCCGGCGCGATACAGTGCGTCGAAAACATGTGAATCCGCCTGCCGCGGAAATGAGCAAATCACTTTGCGCACCTTGCCCGCCTTGAGCAGCGCGGCGAGACCGAACTCCGCGTTACCCGCGTTGTTCGCCACAATCGTCAGTTCTGCCGCGCCCTGCGCGATGAGACCATCAATCAGCTCGTTCGGCATGCCAGCACCACCAAAGCCACCCACCATGATGGTCGCGCCGTCGTGCACATCGGCAAGCGCTTCGGCAATTGAAGAGACAATTTTGTTGATCACACCAGTAGGTATCCGTGCAGTGATTGTGTTCGCGCTTGCGCTTTAATTGGCGATGTAGGGCAGTTGGTAATGCTAGCGTTGACAACCTAGAGCTCGCCGTAGTCGAAGTTCAGTTTGTGTGATTTGGTGCCACAAAAGCGATCCAGTTGACCGTACAGTCGCTCCAATTAGTCGACAATGTTGGCAGTACGGTTGTTTCAAAGCAAACAAAAACGGACTACGACGCCGCACCCTAACCAAAAGGAGACTTCAATGAACCGTGCACCTCTTCTCTCGTCCGCACTGTGGCGACGCTTCTCACTTATTGCCCTCGTCAGCACCGCATTTGTCAGCCAGATTCCAGCAACACAGGCGCAAGTCCTGCCCTCGGCAAAACCCGAAGCGGTGGGAATGTCCGCCGAGCGATTGAATCGAATCGGTAACTGGATGCGCGCCGAGGTCGCGCAAAAGCGGATTCCGGGCGCTTCAGTCATGGTCGTGCGTGGCGGCAAAGTGACCTACGTCGAAACCGTCGGTCAGCGTGGCCCAGACAACGATGCGCCCATGAAATCCGACGATATCTTCCGCATTTATTCGATGACGAAACCCATCGTGAGCGTCGCCGCGATGATGCTGGTCGAAGAGGGAAAACTGTTGCTGGAAGCGCCGGTATCGCGCTACATCCCATCGTTCGCTAACGTCAAAGTTGGCATGGAAAAAACAGACGCACAAGGCGTCAAGACACTCGAACTTGTAGCACCGCGACGCCCGATGACCGTGCAGGATTTGCTGCGACACACCTCGGGGTTGACCTATGGATTCTTTGGTGACGGCATGGTCAAAAAAGCCTATCTGGATGCCAACGTAGACACGAGGAACAACATCACCAACGCGGAGTTTGCCGAACGTATCGCCAAGATGCCGCTTGCCTATCAACCCGGCAGCACCTGGGATTACAGCAACTCGACGGATGTGCTGGGTCGCGTGATCGAAGTCGTCTCAAACCAGACCCTGTTTACGCATTTGAAGGAGCGCCTGCTCGCGCCGCTTGGCATGAAAGACACATCGTTTTACGTGCCTGAGGCCGCTCGCCAGGCCCGCATCGCGGAGCCGTTGACCGATGACCGCTCCATTGGCATCAACGCGCCCGTGTACGATCCGCGTCAGGTGACGGCAATGGAGGCTGGCGGCGGAGGCCTCCAGAGCACCGCGATGGACTACGCGCGCTTCTTGATGATGCTGAGGAACGGCGGACAGCTTGAGGGGCGTCGCTACATCAGCCCGGCTACGCTCGCGTTCATGACAACCGATCAGCTGAGCCCAAGCGTGACCCGAACGCCGCTCTATCTGCCCGGCCCAGGTTACGGTTTTGGCCTCGGATTCGCGGTGCGCACTAGCGCAGGTGAAGCGTCGTATCCCGCCGCGCCCGGTGAGTATTACTGGGGTGGCGCGGGCGGCACCTACATGTGGGTGGATCCAGCGAACGATCTGTTTGTAGTCTTCATGATGCAAAGCCCGAAACAGCGCGTGCCGTATCGCTCGATTTTGCGCAACATGGTCTATGGCGCGATCACCGAGACGAAGCTCACGGGCAGTCGATGATTGCTGCGTCAGGCCTACGGGCGTCGTAATGGTCATCACAGCTTTACACATCGCGTTTTCGAGCTGCTGCTGATACCGACGCTGCGCACACTGCTCTAATGCAGGCGTTGGGTACGCAGAAATTGTCTTGCCGCGCCCAACGATCACCCAAAAAAAAGGAGAAATTTTATGAGCACACTTGGCAGGCTAATTCATCGACCGCTCGCTATGGCTGTGGCGCTCGCCGCGACCACGTTTGTCGTCGCGCAACCGCTACCGGCGGCCACACCGGAATCAGTCGGGATGTCGACGGAGCGACTGCAAAAGCTCACGGCAGTGTTCAAGCAGGAGATCGATGACAAAAAATTGCCGGGTGCGGTGTTGATGGTGGCTCGAAAGGGCAAGCTGGTGTACTCGCAATCCTTTGGCGGACTCAACAACGCGGCCAGCAGCCCGATGCAGGTTGATTCGATGTTTCGCCTGTATTCGATGACCAAACCATTGGTGTCGACCGCGCTGATGATGCTGGTGGAAGATGGCAAAGTGCAGCTCACCGACCCGGTCTCAAAATTTCTGCCGTCGTTTAAAAATCCGATGGTCAGCGTGGGCACTTTCGACCCGATTTTTAACGGCATCACCTACAAACTGGTCGCCGCCAATCGCGAACCGACGATTCAGGATTTGCTGCGCCACACGTCAGGCGTCGCCTACGGTGAGTTGACCAAAAACACCCTGGTGCGTGACGCCTACATCAAGGCGGGCATCTACAAGCCCGATCTCGACTACGATGCGCGCGAGTTGCCCTCTGCTGAATGGTCGGATCGACTCGGCAAAGCGCCGCTCGCACAGCAACCCGGCACCCAGTGGGAATACAGCCTTTCGGTGGACGTGCAGGGCCGCGTGATCGAGGCCGTGTCGGGCAAACGGCTCGGCGAGTTCCTCGAAGAGCGCATGTTCAAGCCATTGAAAATGGTTGACACCGGCTTCTCGGTGCCCGCGCAGAAGTCCGCTCGCCTGGCGGAGCCGTTCGCGAAGGACCCGGCCACCGGGGCCATCAACACATTGATCGACGTCAGCAAAGTGCCCGGCAACGATTCCGGCGGTGCCGGAGGCGTCGGCACGGCGGGCGACTATCTGCGCTTCTGCCAGGCGATGTTAAACGGCGGCCAGCTCGACGGCGTGCGAATCCTTGGCAAGCCCACGGTCAATTTGATGACCTCCGATCATCTGGGCACCATTGGCACCACGGTCAATCCCGGCATGCTGCTCTTCGGTTCAGCGGGCTACACCTTCGGTCTCGGGTTTCTGGTGCGCCAGGGTGATGGCATTGCGCCAGTGCATGGCACGGCCGGTGAATTCATGTGGGCCGGATACGGTGGCACCTATTTCTGGGCGGAACCGAAAGAGCAACTTTGTGCGGTCTACATGTCGCAGGCACCGAGCCCGCTGCGCGCGTCATACCGGCGTTTGGTGAAAGCGCTGGTAGCGCAGGCTATTGTTGACTAACCGCTGACTTGGCGCTGGGGTGGCGACGGCTACGCCAGTAGTTGTCGGGTGGGCAGCCTCTGCCCACCAATCTATCGCTGCATGAGCAGACGTGGGCACGGGGTGCCCACCCTACCCGACTCGATGCCATTGCCAACAAAAATATTTCGCGCGTATAAAACATTTCGCGCCTCGAAACCAAGAGCGTCGAGATCGTGTACGGCGGCAACAACGTGATCGCGCGCGGCCTCGATTTCAATGCGAGCGTCACCTACACAAACTCTGTCATCAAAGAGAACGCGGGCTTCGTCGTCACACCCGGCGACACGCTCGGAAAATGGCAGCCAAACATTGCAGAGTGGCGCGCAACCGCGCTCGCGACTTATCGATTTAACCGCGATTGGAGCGCCACGCTCGCCGCGCGCTACAGCGGCGTCCAGTACCGCACGCTCAACAACGCGGATGCAAACGGTTTCACTTATCAAGCTGTGAGCCAATTTTTCACGACTGATCTGCGCGTGGTTTGGAAAGTCAATCAAACCGTGACGGCAGGGCTTGGCATCGACAACGTCAACAACTACAGATGTTGGAATTTTCACCCGTATCCGCAGCGCTCGTACCATGCGACGCTAAAGGCTGATTTTTGAAACTGAGCGTGAATTTATCAACGTCAATCAGCGCACAGTTAGTCGTTTTCATCGGGGCCGGAGCGATTGTTTTCCGAATTTCGACTTTTTATAAAACCGAGATTATTCATTAGCAATCGCAATTTACTATTGCCACAGATACACATGGATGAACACAGATAAACCGTGTGTTGGCTATGCTCATCTGTGTCCATCGGTGAACATCTGTGGCAGAAAAATACATCGTGGGCAGCTCATTTTTCAAATGAATAATTTCGGTTAAAAGTGCATGGATGCCCTATGCAATAATGCGTTCATCAATAAGTTGCTGACTGGCGTTGCAGTCAAGTTTGCTGCCGATTTCAGACTTGGGATTTTTCCGAGCAAGTAGATCGACAGAAGTGGCCCCGGTTGTCTGAACAGCAAACCCCGATTATTAAGTGGAGGTTGGGCGGGTTGAAGCGCGATGTAGCTTTATCCACAGGCTGTGCAC
>JAYVNO010000208.1:0-11227 GCA_043758415.1 Burkholderiales bacterium | reverse complement strand
ATGCGGTGAGGTCGCGGCAAGCCGCTCCTACAAAAACAGAGCGAAGATTGGCTTCTCTGAACGTAGAAAAATTGCTACAGCTTTTCGCTTAAACCGTTATTTAATATGGGCCAAGTAGCGGTATTAGCTAAGAGTCGTAAAATGTATTTTTGCAACGCTATGCCCATATAAAACGCCACTTTCAGCAAAAAGCTGTTACCTACTTCAGCAACGCCGCCTGCGCCATTTCAAGCGTGCGGTCACGGTTGGCGCGGATGTCTTCGCGTGTTCGTTCAACCGCAATATCCGGAATGACGCCTCGCCCTTCTATGCGTTCGCCTTTGACCGTCGTGAAGCCGACTTCGCTGTACGCGAGTTCGCCGCCGCCGGGCAGCGTTGCGTAGCCGAGAAACGCGAGCAGACAGCCGCAGGACGTTTCCCCGACGACAATGGCGCGCCCGGTGCCTTGCAGGCCGCCCGCGGCGGCCTCCGACGCGCTGGCGCTGTCGCTGTCCATGAGGATGGCGACCTTACCGGCGTAGGCGTCCTCGCGGCCCGGTGCGCTGCGTTCCAGTGTGATCAGTTTGATCGCGCCGAAGGCGATGGTGACGGGTTGGCCGGTGCGGGTCTCGGTGCGACCGATCAGCGTTTTTGTCTTGAAAAAACTGCCGATCAGCGACTGCGACATCGCCGCTGATCCGCCGCCGTTGCCGCGCAAATCGAGGATCAATGCGGGCGTGTCTTTGAGCGTAGCGACGGCCTGCAACAACGCGCCGTGCAACGATTCCTGGAACGCCGTGAGCCACACGTAACCCAGGCCCGAGGGCAACACGCGCTGCGCCACTGACGGGCGTGTGGAGAACGTGCGCGGTTTCAGTGAGGCGACAAAACGGCTGCCGTCGGCGCGTTCGAATTCCATCGCCAAACCGACGCTTTTTTCACCCGCGCTGGCGAGCGTTGCGGCTTCGCTCAATTTGCGCAGCGGCGCGCGCAACGCCGCTTGTGGCGATGACGTTTTACGCGCAATCAGCGACCATTCGCGCCATTGCGTTTGCGCGTCACGATCTGCGATGCGCGTGACCTGCATGCCGGGACGCACGCCCGACCAGAACGCGTCGGCGTCAGGGTTCACTGAGAGCACGATGAGTTTGTCGTCGATGATGCGCAGGTTAAGGCCTAGCGAGAACGACTGTTGCTGTTTACGCCGCGCAACGGCTGTGGGCGATTCGACGCGCGTGTGCGAGTCAGCGAGTTCGCCCGTCATCTGGTCGAGCCTTTCCCAGAATTCGGCGTCCGTCGCGGCGGCGAGTGCCTGCGGTTGCCACTTGCCACGCGCTGCTGGCCAGTCGATGCCGTTCAAGTCAGCGCGGTAATAGCGTTCGTTAACGGTGTTCCAGACGGCATCAATCGCGGCTTGGCGTATTGCAGGCGTTGCGGGGGCGCCCGCTTCAACTGCGCCGTTACGGACGTGGCGACTGATGATGTTGTGCGGATCGAAGCTGGCGCAAGCGGACAGCAGAGCGCACGCAATTACAACGATTAATCTGTTTAGCCAACTGCCCTCACCCCAACCCTGCAACCGCTGGTGCAAGCGTGCATTCGCCGCGCGCGGGAGACGGAGCAGAGTCCTATCGCCGGGCATCATCCTCAGCATCGTAGCGTCGCGTCGTGATGGCGATTTTCGGGGCGTAAGCGTTGGCCAGCGCGCGCACAAAAGCGAGCTTGCCTGCGATAACGGACGACACCGCCATGATGCCGTCTTCGCTGACCACCTGATCGACCAGCGCTTTTTCAAAGCGGGCTTTCAGGCTGGGCGAAACGCTGGCGCGGATGCGGGTGATGATGAAGTTTTCTGCCTCGTCCACCGTCGAAAACGACTTTGCCATCGGTGTGCCGAGCGGGGAGCCTTCCAGCACCACTACGCGGTTTGCGTCCGATTCATCTTCATGCGTCATTACGGCTCTCAATTCGTCTGCGCTGTATGCGCTTTTATCGCGCCTGCCCGCGATTGATGCAAATCGGGCAGTCACGGTGCTTGCAATTGCAAGGAATCATAGCGATATTGCGTATAAGCGATGCCGCACACGACCGCGTGAGGCCGCCGTTCACTCATATCGTCACCGGGAGAAACTACACATGTCGGACGTCATCACCACCCAAGCCCCTGATTTATCGGTCCCAACAGAGTCGACGATTCAGATCACCCACATCACCTACGCGCTCTATGCGCTCGGCATGGTCACGGGCATCTTTGCGATTGCCGGACTGATCGTTGCTTACATCAAGCGTGATGATGCGGCGGGCACTTATCTTGCCGCGCATTACAGCTGGCTGATCCGCACGTTCTGGTGGGGTGTATTGTGGACGACCATTGGCATCATTCTGGCCATTGTTGCGATTGGCTTTGTGGTGCTCGCCGTGGTCTGGGTCTGGTGGGTCTACCGCATTATCAAAGGCTGGTTGCGCCTGACCGAGAAGCGGGCGGTTTAACGGCCCGCCGTAGGGCGGAACGCTTGCGGTTGCGCCCTACGCAGTGATGCGTGGAACCGCGTAGATGAACGGCCTTCGCCGCTACCTTGAAATCGCCTTCAAATGCGCAGCCTCTGACGAATACACCCAGTCGACCGCCGCGTCCAGCGCCTTCTGACCCGCCTCGGCATTGCCGTGGTTGATCATGCCAACGAAGATCATCTTGCGGTCGCCGGGCAACAGCAGATAGCCCGATAACGCCTTCACGCCGGTCAGGGTGCCCGTCTTCAAGTGAGCCGAACCTTCGGCGAGTTGATTGACGAAGCGTTTGGCCAGCGTGCCATCGGTCGCCGCGAGTGGCAGCGACGACACAAAGTCGCTGGCGAACGGCGCAGTCAATCCGTACTCCAGAATCTTCGCCATACTGTGTGGTGATATGCGCTCGATGCGGGACAAACCGGAGCCGTTCTCAATCACCAGGTCCGGCAGGTCAAAGCCACGCGCTTTCGCCCAGTCGCGAATGCTGCGAGCGCCGCGCTTGGCCTGACCGGGGCGTTTGGCGAGCTCGGCATCGATGGTCAACAGCAGTTGCCGCGCCATGACGTTGTTGCTGAATTTGTTGATGTCAGTGACCATCGACGCGAGCGGCGCGGAAACGTGGGTGTGCAGCACGCGCGCGTTTTTCGGCGTCAGGCCGTCTTTCATCACGCCGTTCCAGGTGCCGCCCGCGTCGCGCCACAAGCGCGCGAAGGTGCCCGCCAGCAGGCCGCCCTCGTCGAACAAACTCACATACCAGCTCTGCTCGCCGCAATCGCGCGGATAGGTGCCGGTGAAGCTCGCGCTGGCGAAGTGCCCGTTGCTGGCGAACGATGGCGTGACGAGCACGCGCCAGTTACCGCAACCGCCGCCTGCCGTGCCGGTGACACGCAGCCGACTGGTGATGCTGAGCCCGTCCGGCTGCACGCCTTCGGTAGTCACTGCGACCGAGTTATCCGGCTGCGGAACAAATTTGAGGCCGACTGACTTGAAGTTAAATAGCAGCGCATCCGGCCCGACGTTGTAGGCGCGATAGGGCTGGCCATCAAATAACGATGGATCATGCGCCGCTTCGGCAAAGCGGGATCGATCTCGCAGCACGTCCCCGTTGATGTGTTGAATACCACGCGCGCGCAATGCATTGACGGCCGCCTGCAAATGCTCGGTGACAAACTTCGGGTCGCCGCTACCCTTGATGAAAAGCGGCCCGTTCAGCACGCCTTTTTCAAGGCGCGCGTTGCTGCTGAACGTGGTCTTCCAGGTGTAGCCGGGCGTCAGTACATCGAGTCCGACCAGCGTAGTGACGATCTTCATGGTGGAGGCCGGATTCATCGGCGTGCTGCCGCGATGGTCGATCAGCGGTGCCTGTTTGCCCACTTCACGCACATAAAAGCTGACGGCGTTGGTCGGCACGCCCACGTTTCGCACGGCATCCGCAATCGGTTCCGGTAACGCAGCCATCACCATCATCGCCGACATGCCGCTGGCGCTGACAACAGCAGCGGCGAGGTAGCGCACTGCCCGGCGCGCGACGCGAGTCGCACAGGCTCCAGCAACCAGAGGTTGAAACATAAGGCAAATTATCGATGAACGTCATTCCTGAAGACGGCAACCGGATGCCGATTGCGCCACTTCGCATTAATTGTTCTAATACGAACTAATGAAGCCGATGATCACCTCGCCCGCCTACATGCCGACGCTTCGTCAGTTGATCCGCTGCACGCAGGCGTTCGAGCGTTTTTCTGGCGCGCACGTGAAATCGTTGGGCCTGACCGAATCGCAGTTCGACGTTATTGCCACGCTTGGTAATACGGAGGGCCTGACGTGCAAGGAGTTGGGTGAGCGCACGCTGATCACCAAGGGCACGCTGACTGGCGTGCTGGACCGCATGGAGGCGCGCGCGCTGATCAAGCGCCGCGCCGACGCGGGAGATGCGCGGCGCACGCATATCGCGCTGACGCGCAAGGGCAATGCCTTGTTCGAAGTTGTTTTCCCTGCGCATTTAAAGCACTTGCAACGCGCGTTTGGCCGATTGTCAGAGAGTGAGCTCAATCATCTGCGCGACGGTCTGACCACGCTTCGCGTTGCCTTTGAAAAAGAACATGTCGATGACCAAACCCGCGACTAACCTCATCTCTGCCCCAGTGTGGGACGGTTTCGTTCGCGTGTTTCACTGGTCATTGGTGCTGTTGTTTGCGATCTCGGTGGCGTCCGGAAAAATCGGCGGCGAGTGGATTGACTGGCACATGAGGAGCGGTTACACAATTCTCGCGCTGGTGACGTTTCGCCTGATCTGGGGCTTTGTCGGCGGCGAATATGCGCGCTACGTGTCGTTTTTGACGGGACCGATTCGCGCGATGAAGTTCGCGAAAGGCCTGCTCGGGAAAACGCATGAACACGTCATCGGCCACAACCCGGTCGGCGGCTGGATGGTGATTGTGTTGTTGCTGTTGCTCGCCACGCAGGCCGTGTTGGGGATGTTCAGCAATGACGAAATCGCCACCACGGGCCCGCTCGCGCGCTACGTCAGCGATGCAACTTCGATCACGCTGATGGGCCGTCACCGCAGCATTGGCAACATCCTGCTTGCCCTCGTCGGCATTCATATTGCGGCCGTGTTGTTTCACCTGTTTGTGAAAAAAGAAAATCTGGTGCGCGCCATGTTCAGCGGCAAAAAAGAGTTACCGCCGCAACTGGCCATTGAAGCCAACGCCGCACGCAAAGCCTCGTTGTCGACGGGTTTTGTAGTGCTGACGCTGGCAATTGGTGCGGTCGTCATCGCCGTGAATTGGCCGACGTTATTTAAGCCGTAGGTATCGCCGTCGACCAGATTACAACGCTATCTTTTGTCGTTAGTTGTCTTCGTTTTTAATCAGGAGTGCATATGAAAAGTCTCACCAAAATCGCCATGGTCACTGCGGCCGTTGCCGCCCTTGCCGTCGCCGGCACCGCCGTGGCCCAGCCGAAGCCCGAGCAGTACGTCAAACATCGTCAGTCCGCGTTTGCACTGATGGGCTGGTATTTCGGCCCGATGGCCGCTGTCGCCAAAGGCGAAAGGCCATTCAACAAGGAAGAGGCCACGAAGGCGTCAGCCCTTGTCGCGACCATGGCTAAACTGCCGTTTGACAGTTTTGTCGCGGGCACCGAAAACGTGGGCAACACCCGCGCACTTCCAACCGTGTGGACTGACAACGCCAAGTTCAAAGACATCGCCGCCAAACTCGGCGTAGAAACCGAAAAGCTGGCATCACTCGCCGCAGCCGGTGACGAAGCAGGCTTCAAAAAGCAATTCGGCGTAGTCGGCGGCACCTGCAAAGCCTGCCACGACGACTTCCAGAAGAAGCCATAGCTTTTTACTTTTTCGCCCTGAAACGCCCGCTGATTGCGGGCGTTTTTGCTTTTAGCGGCTAAAGTCGAGATTAAGCGTTTTACCTACTCAAGCCCTCTTGAAGTAATGGGTTCAGCTAAAAGCGGTTGGCGTCACGATGTACTACGCTACTTTGTGCCGTCTTGGCAAACCACGGCAAAATGAGTTAATGCTCGCAACTCCATACATCTGACGCCTTGTCTCACTCCGCCCACAACGAAGCCTTCTCACGTGTCCGTATCGACGCGTTGCTTCGCGCTCAGGGTTGGGACATCGAGAACACCAATCACGTCCGCTTCGAGTACGTCCTGCCCGACAAAACCAAGGCGGATTACGTGCTATGCGACCGCCACGGTCGCTCGCTGGCGGTGCTGGAAGCGAAGCGGTTCTCCATCGAACCGGCTGAAGCCACCAAACAGGCGGCAGACTACGCCGCGCTGCTCGGTGTGCCGTACGTGTTTCTCTCCAACGGCAAAGAAATTCTCTTCTGGGAATGGCAGACCGAGGCGTTTCCACGCCCGGTAAAAACCTTCTTCAAGCAAGACGATCTGGAGCGTCGCACCGCCACCCGCAGCGTTCGTCGTGATCTGCTGACCACGCCGATTGACGAGAAAATCGCGGGCCGCGACTACCAGCTTGATTGCATCAACACACTGAGTCGCGAACTCGTTCAAGGCCGCCGCAAAATGCTGGTGGAGATGGCCACGGGTACGGGCAAAACGCGAACCGCCGCGGCGTTCATCAAGCGGTTGTTCGAGGCGAACGCCGTTACGCGCGTGCTGTTTCTCGTAGACCGCATCACGCTCGCTAAACAAACCGAAGACACATTTGCTGAAGTGTTGCCGGACTATCCCGCTTACGTGCTGCGCACTGGTCGCCGTTTTCAGGACGAAAAGCGCATCACCATCACCACGCTGCAAAGCATGGTCAATATTTACGGCGACTACAGCGCGGGCTACTTCGATCTGGTCATCAGCGACGAATGTCATCGCTCGATTTACGGCCAATGGAGCGGCGTGCTCCGCCACTTTGATGGCGTTCAAATCGGCCTCACGGCAACGCCCTGCGTCGCTGGCGAGATTGACGAAGCGGCGGACGGAGAAGATCGCGCTTTTGTGCGCGACACGCTGCGATTCTTCGAGGTTGAACGCCCCACGTTCATCTACAAACTACGCACTGCCATCAACGAGGGCTATCTCGTCCCCTACCAAATCTACAAAGCGCAAACCGTCAAGACCGCATCCGAAGGTGGGTTCGAGGTCAAACGTAGTGAAATCGATTGGTCGGCGCTCGACCCGGAATCACTTGCAGAACTCGACCAATTATTCGCCGGGCGCAACACGCTTGTCGTCGATCCCGCCGCGCTGGAGCGCCGCTTCACCATTCCGGAGCGCAACCGCGCCATCGTGCGCGAATTCCATCATGTGCTGGATGAAGGTTTCGTCGACCACAAGCGCCAATTGCGTAAACCCCTTATTGGCAAAACCATCGTCTTCGCCGTCAACAAGCGTCACGCGGAAACGCTGGCGCAAATGCTCGACGCCGAATTTGCGCACCTCAAATCCTCGCTGGAAATTCGCTACGCTGACTTCGTCGTTTCCGGAATGGGGCCAGACGATACCGTCGACGCCGCCGCCAAAATCAAGCGCTTCAAGCGCGAGCCATTCCCGAAAATCCTCGTGTCGGTGAACATGCTCGACACCGGTTTCGATTGCCCAGAGGTCGTCAATCTCGTGTTCGCGCGCTTCACGCGCTCGACCATCCTGTATCAGCAAATGCGTGGTCGCGGTACTCGCAAAGCGCGCGGCAAGCCGACTTTCACGATGTTCGATTTCGTCGGTGTTTGTGACTATCACGGCGATGATGACGCGGTGGCCGAAGGTGGCGTAGTCATCGCTCGGCAACCGCGTCCTGGCCCCAACCAGCCGCGCCGATTGCTCTCGCTCGACATCAACGACCACATCGACCCCACCACCCGCGAATGGATCACCACCGACGACGACGGCAATCTGGTGTTCCCTGAAGCGTCCGAGGTCAAAGCCGCGGCCGTAGGTGCTAAGTTTGAAGCGTGGTTGCTCGCGCAAACATCGCTTACGCCAGAGCAGGAACAATGGCTGCGCAAGGTGGGCAGCCAGTTGCGCGCCAACGCCGATTCTCCTGCGGAATTTTCTGCCGATCACTTCGCCTTTCCGCCGTTCAGTCTCATGGGCGGCGCGCCGGAAGCACAGCGCGTATTTGAAGGTGAGGCTGCGTTGGTGCAATTGCTGGCCGACATGAATCAGACCGTATTTACAGTGCCGGACAGCGACGACGCTGCTCAGCGCACGGAGGCTGCACCGCCGCCGCCCCCGTCTGCGCCCGAACACTAAACCCTAACCCGATCAGGAACTTCCCATGCCTTTAACCGCGCAAATGCGGCAAGACATCGACGTCATTCGCAACTACCTTTTCGGTGGCGGCTACCCCGATCCTGTCGCCAACGCGGAGCAACTGTCGTTTCTGTTTTTCTTCTATCTGGTCGAAGGCATCGACAGCGAAAACATGCTGCGCGCCAAAGTCACCAAGCTCAAGTACGAATCCATGTTCGCGGGCGACTGGACGCTCAAGAACCCGCTCAACGCCCGTGAGGCGGGGCAAACGCATCTGCCGCGCGAACAATTTCGCTGGTCGTTGTGGGCCAAAGGTTTGAGTGGCGAAAGTCTCGTGCGCTTCGTGCGTGACGAAGTGTTTGCCTTCTTCGCTGAAATTGGCGCGAGCAGCGCCACCAACTTCATGACCGGTGCCCGGCTCAGCATCGACGAGCCGACCGTTCTCACGCAGGTTGTGACGCTCGTTGACGGCTTGCATCTGGATCGTTCGGATGCCGACACCAAGGGCGATTTGTTTGAGCATGTGCTGCGGCAAATCAAGCAGGCAGGCGAGCTTGGCCAGTTCCGCACGCCGCGCCACGTCATCCGCACCATCGTCGACATCATCAACCCGCAAATCGGCGAAACGATTTACGACCCTGCTGCGGGCACGGCGGGCTTTCTTGTCGCTGCGTACAACCACATTCGCCTGCACAATTCCGATCAGGTGCAAACCGTTGAAGTCGACGGCAAAACGCTGCAACGCGGCTACGGCGAACGGCTGTCGAACAAACACATCTCCACGCTGCAAAACCACACATTCTTCGGCAACGATGTTGATCCAAAGATGGTTCGCCTCGCCACCATGTATCTCACGCTGCGCGGTTTGCCCAACGTGCTGATCCTGCTGCGCAATGTGCTCACCACGTCGCTCGACGCCGAGCGCAAAGCCGCGCTGGGTCTGCCTGAGATCGGCTTCAACGTCGTGCTCGCGAACCCACCGTTCAGCGGTCGCGTAGATAAAGATCGCATCGTCGACGACGTAAAAATCGGCAGCAGCACGGCCACCGAATTGCTGTTCATCAAATACATGATGGATAGCCTCAAGCCCAACGGTCGCTGCGGCGTCGTCGTGCCAGAAGGCGTGCTTTTCGGCTCCACCGGCGCACACAAAGAGCTGCGCCGCCAGTTGATCGAAAACAATCGGGTGGAGGCCGTACTCTCGCTGCCCGGCGGCGTGTTCCAGCCCTACAGCGGCGTGAAAACCAGTGTGCTCATTTTCAGGAAAGGCGGACAAACCGAAAACGTGCTCTTCCTGCACATCGATAACGATGGCTACAAACTCGACGCCAACCACGACCAACCGATAGACGCCGACGACCTCCCCGCCTGTGTCGAAACCTACCGTAACCGCGAAGCAAAGTTAGTGGAGTGGGAGCAATGGCAAACCTCATCGACCACCGGTTCGACCCCCTCTCCCCGCGCGGGAGAGGGCGGGGGTGAGGGGGCGGCGGCGCAAGCAAAACCAACGTGGACAAACAACTGGTGGTTCGCCAACACAACCACCCTGCGCGCCAACGACTTCAACCTGAGCGCGGGCCGCTACCGCCCGATGAACGCCTCACAAGTTGCGCATCGCAACCCACGCGAACTACTCGACGAACTCGCCGCGCTGGAGGCGGAGATTGTGGCGGAGGTGGAGGCGTTGCGGGCGGCGTTGGCGGGGCAGGCGAGATGACTCCGAGCGAAATGGTTGCGCTCGCTGATGTTTGCGAAATCAATCCTCGCTTGCCGAAAGGGCACCCGTTAAGCGACGATACAAACGTTTCTTTTGTTCCGATGGCGGCGGTTGACGAGACTGACGGCGCTATCGGCGTCCGTCGCGTTCGGCCATTTAGCGAGGTAAAGAAGGGCTACACCAGTTTTCGTGACAACGATGTGTTGTTCGCGAAAATCACGCCCTGCATGGAAAACGGTAAGGCAGCTGTCGCACGCGATTTGCAAGGCAGCTACGGCTTCGGCTCTACGGAATTCCACGTTTTGCGAGCGACATCGCGTGTGTTGGCAGAGTGGATTTTTTACTTCGTTCGTCGAGAGCAATTTCGGGCGGAAGCGAAGCGAAGTTTCACGGGAACAGCGGGACAGCAGCGCGTGCCCGCTTCGTTCTTGCATTCGGTACAAATTCCTGTCCCGCCCCTCCCCCAACAACACCGCCTCGTCGACATCCTGTCCCGCGCCGAGTCCATCGTACGCCTGCGCCGCGAAGCGCAAAAGAAAGCCGCCGAACTCATCCCCGCGCTGTTCCTAGACACCTTCGGCGACCCTGCCACCAACCTCAAGGGCTGGCCGGTATTAACGCTCGGTGAACTTGTCGAAGAATTCCGCTATGGTACGTCGCAAAAATCAGGGCCAAGTGGTTTACCGGTTTTGCGAATTCCGAATGTCATTGGTGATCGCTTGGAACTTAGCGATATGAAGCTTGTGGACATTCCAGATGCCGAGGCGAATCGACTTCGCCTTTCGGATGGTGATGTTCTTTTCGTTCGCACCAATGGCAACACGGACTATGTCGGGCGTAGCGCTGTTTTCACCCGAAAAATCATGGAATTTGCTGGATTTGACGGTGCGAATACGATGTATGCGTCGTACTTGATTCGCGCTCGTCTTTGTCGGGAGGGTGTTGAGCCAACGTTCTTGCAGGCGTACTTGTCGTCGATACACGGTCGAAGAGTTCTCAAGGAACGATGCAGGACATCAGCCGGCCAATTCAACATCAATACTGCGGGGCTGTCTTCCATCCCAGTTCCTGTGCCACCCAAACCTCTGCAAATCGCATTTGTCCGACACAGCCAGAACGTTTCTGCTCTTCGTGATCAACAATCTACCGCCACCACCCAAGCCGAAGCCACGTTTAATGCGCTGTTGGCTCATTCCATTTCCATATCAACAATGCAATAATAAGCGCATTTCAACAGATGGAGATGTGTGATGTCGCGACCCTTCAAAGGCTTGGACTCTGTGGCGGCGG
>JAYVNO010000207.1:0-66052 GCA_043758415.1 Burkholderiales bacterium | reverse complement strand
TAATAATTCATTTTTGGGGATGCAGTGTTAGGAGCCCGGAGCGCAGCAACCGGTATGGCTCCCTCTCCTTTGGGGAGAGGTCGGGGGGTGAGGGTGATCGCATCGCGAGCCGGAAATGTGCGCCAAGTCCCTCACCCCCGGCCTTCGCCGGGGCAGGCTCCCTCTCCCCCAGGGAGAGGGAGCCTGCCGAACCGGTCTTATTTTGTTGACTCAGTAATATGAATTATTGGAGGTGCCCTTAACTTGACTGGGTTGCAAGCAAGCCCGTTCCCAACGCGCTGCACCGGCGCGTGATGAGCACTGCGTTAGCATCGATTCATGGCCGATGCTCTGCCCTCTACACCGTCTCCGCGCGCTGAATTTCCGGTTCAGTTCGTCCCCACGCGCCACGCGCTGTTTCTCGCCTTCCTGCAAATAGGCGTCAGCGCCTTCGGTGGCGCGCTGCCGTGGGGTCGTCGCGTGCTGGTGGAAGATCGCAAATGGATTTCTGAAAAAGACTTCGTTGAGATCGTGACCGTGTGTCAGGCGGTGCCGGGCCCGAACATGGTCAACCTCGCCGTGTTCATGGGCACGCGCTATCACGGCATCATGGGTGCGCTGATCGCCTTCGCTGGCATCGTCGGCGTCCCGCTGGTGATTTTGCTGATGCTCAATGCGGTGTATCACGCGTATGCCGACTTACCGGCGGTGAAATCAGGCATGACTGGCATGGCCGCAGCCGCCACCGCGTACTTGCTTTTCATGTCGCTCAAAATGGGCGGGCCGTTCTGGAAACGACCACTCGGCATCGTGCTCTGCGCCGTGTCAGCTGCGCTCGCGTTCTTTGCGCACTGGCACATGGCACTGGTGCTGCTGGTGTGCGGCGCGGTGGGCGTGACGCTGTCGAAACGAGGTCAATTGTGAAGGACGGCGAGCAACTTCTTGACATCGCATTGCTGTACGTTTCGCTGTCGTTTTTGTGCATCGGCGGCACCCTTCCGCTGATCCCGGACATGCACCGTTTTTTTGTCGAAACGCGTGGCCTGATGACCACCACGGAGTTCGCCGGTTACATCGCACTGGCGCAGGTGGCGCCGGGGCCGAACATCCTCTACATCGCGCTATTCGGCTATCACGTGGCAGGCATCGCGGGTGCGTTGACTGCGCTGTTTTCAATCAGTTTTGTGCCGTTCGTATTGATGTTGATGGTGACGAAAATGTTCGCCCGTTTGCAGGCCAATCCGTGGCGCGAGATCGTGTTGCGCGGCCTCGCGCCGGTCACCGTTGGGCTCATGTTCGCGGGCTGCATGCTGCTGTTCGGCGGCATGCCCGACTGGCGCGCGTGGGTGCTCGCGGCGGTGGCGTTTTTTGTGTTTATGTTCACCCAATTACATCCGCTGTGGATGATTGGTGTGGGTGCCATTACTGGTGTGGTGTTGCGACTGTAATTGCGTTTGGTGGGCACCCCGTGCCCACCAAACGGTTGCAGCGCATAAATCTTTAAACGCTATAGGCCGGTGGGCACGGGGTGCCCACCCTACGGCTCAATAGCCCAACGCTGCCGCAGTCACCAAGCCCGCCTCCAGCGTGAACTTTCCGGCAGCAATGCCCGCCATCATCGACTCACGCGGCACTTTGGCAAACTGCGCGACTTCGCCGTCCTGATTGGTCGGCGCACTGTCCGCTGGAATAGTCGCGCGGTACCAGTCGATGCGTTCGCTGATGTAGCTGCCTACGCCGTCCGTCGTGGGTCGATGAATGCGCACCATGCCGCCGTAGGTCAGCCCGAACAACTCGTGAATGCGTAATCCTGCCTCCTCCCAAGTCTCGCGCTCCAACGCACTTTCCAGCGTGTCCACTGCGGTGATCATGCCGCCCATCAGGGTGTCCCAAAGGCCTGGATCATTGGCCTTGTTCATCGCGCGCTGCTGCACCCAGAACTGACCCTCTGACGTTTCACCCACCAGATGCACCGCCCGCGTGCGCAGGCCTAGCGGATACGCCGCCGCGCGCTCGACGGTGCCAAGCACATGCTCGCCGCCGTCGATCACCGGCAATTGCTCATTGCGCCACTTATCTGCAATGTTCAAGTCGCGCATGGTGAGCGCAATTCGCGCGAGGCTCTCGGTGAGATTGCCGTCCACATGCCAACCCGCTACGTCGTACCGCAACACCTTCAGGCGTTGATAGCTGAACGCGCGCTCAATCTGTTGCAACACCGCGTTCTCGGCGTGACCAATTTCGATGCCCCCCCAGCGCAAAGACATGCGTTCGCGCAGCGGCGGTTGATCGGCGGCGGCTCGCAGGCGAAGCACCCAGTCCGGTGGCGTTTGCAGCATGATGGTGTTGTCTATTGACGTAGAGGCCAGCGATCATAAAGCTTGACGGGAACTGCGTCCCCCCACAGCTCAATGTGCGCCGCCGTGCCGTCATGCAGCGCGTTCGCTCCTGCCCCACGCACGTAGCCGAGCCCAACGCATGCGTTGGCAAGCACGCTCCAGCCAACGGACGAAATCTCGCCGACGGTTTCACCGTCGAAAACGATGGCTTCGCCGCCCCAGGCGAACGGTTCTGCCGAGTCGAGCACAAGGGTGACGAGTTTCTTGCGCAGCGGTTGGCTTTGCGCGTTCAACAACGCCGCCTTGCCGATAAACTGCGAAGGTTTATCGAGTTTCACGGCGTAGCTCAAGCCCGCCTCCCACGGCGTCTCAAGCTCCTGCCGCAGCCAGCGCATTGCGTAGTGCAGGCCCAACGTCTCTGCCGTGCGATCAAACAGCGCCTTGCGATTGCCGGTGAAACTGCCGAAGCGACGAGTGTCGACGTCCCACAAATCACTGCTTTCCTCACCGCCGACAATCCATTCGGCAATCAATCGACCTGCGCCGCCAGAATTGGCGATACCCGCCGAATTGAATCCCGCGCAGACAAAATAATTGCGTAATTCCGGTGCTTCGCCGAGGATGAAATTGCCATCCGGCGTGAAGCTCTCAGGCCCGTTGAGCAGCATCTTGATCTCAGCCGTTTCCAGGCACGGCGTGCGATGAATCGCGTTGGTCATCAATGGCTCAAATTGATCCCAATACTCGCCCAATAATTCAAACTGAAACGTCGACGGAATCGGATCAACCTTCCACGGTTTTGCTTTGGGCTCGAAGCCGCCCATCACCAGTCCACCCACTTCTTCTTTGTAATAAATGAAGCCGTCCGGGTCACGCATCACCGGCAGCATCGGATGCACGCCGTCAATCTTGCCGGTGACGACATAGAAATGCTCCGCCGAGTACAGCGGCACATTGACGCCTGCGAGCCGACCGAACTGGCGCGCCCACTGGCCGCCGCAATTGACCACGACCTCGCAGCGCACGTCGCCTTGAGCTGTTCGTACGCAAACAGCGCGACCGCGCTCTCGGACAACGCCGGTCACCTCAATGGCTTCGACGATTCGAACGCCGCCATTGCGCCCGCCTTTCGCCAGCGACATCGCAAGGTCAGCCGGATTGGCCTTACCGTCGCCCGGAATCCAGATTGCGCCGTGAAGGTCGTCGGTGCGCATGACGGGGTAGCGTTCGCCTGCCCGCTGCGGCGATATTTCCTCAACATCCACGCCAAAACTCTTCGCCAACGCCACCTGTTTTCGCAGCACTTTCATGCGCTCAAGCGTGCTGGCAACGTTAACGCTGCCACACTGCTTCCAACCCGTTGCAAGGCCCGTTTCGGCTTCCAGTGTCGAGTACAGCTCAATGCCGTATTTGCTCATGCTCGGCATGTTGCGGTTAGCGCGCATCTGCCCGATGAGTCCCGCCGCATGCCATGTGGTGCCGCAGGTGAGCTTGCCCTGCTCCAGCAGCAGCACGTCGCGTTTGCCGAGTTTTGCGAGGTGATACGCGGTCGAGCAGCCCGCGATACCGCCGCCAACGATGACGATCTCTGCGCGTGACGGAAGACTCATCTCAGCAATTTCTCCGTAGGACTTGCTTCAGAATACGCATCGTCGTCACGGTTAAGCCAGCGCTATTTTTGCGACTCACCGTCGAGTTTTGCGCTGCTCAATCGGCTTATCAACTTTTCTCTAAAACGTCCATTGCACAGGGCATAAAGCGCAAATGAGCTGTTTATCGACTTTTCGCATAAGCTGTCGCTAACCCCCGCAACGCCGTCATTACATCGCAAAGCTGCTCCGTAAATTTAACCCAGCCGCAACGCCATTACGCCGCCCACAATCACGCAGGTACCGAGCGCGCGACGCGGCGTAAATTTTTCCTTCAGCAACCAGCTTCCGAGTAACGCGGCGAACAACACCGACGTCTCGCGCAGCGCGGCAACCGTTGCAACCGGCGCGCGAGTCATGGCCCACAGCGCGATCCCGTAGGAGCCAAGCGACGCTAACGCGCCGCCCATCGCCATCGGCCACTGCGCCTTCGCATACGGCCACGCAGCGCGACCGCGTCGTGCCAACACCATCGCCGCGAACGGCCAGCCATCCAACACGAACAGCGCCACGACGTATTGCAACGCGTTGCCGGACGCGCGTGCGCCCAGCGCATCAACGACGGTGTATGCAGCGATCACCACGGCATTTGCCAAAGCGAAATACGTCGCTCGCCGATTGTCGAGCGCGTGGCCACTCAAGCCGAGCACCAGCACGCCCGCGCAGATACCGATCACGCCAGCCCACGCCAGTAACGACACCGGTTCGTTGAAGGTAAACGCTGCCGAAAGCGCCACCAGCAAAGGTGCCGCGCCGCGCATCAACGGGTAGGTCAGTCCCATGTCACCGTGCTTGTACGCCCCGTCAAGGCAACGTAGTAAGCAATGTGAATGATGACCGAGGTCACGATGTACGGCCACGCGGCGGCCGGCGGCCAACCAATGATCAATACCAGCGGCAGCGCGATGAACGAGCCGAGCAAATGAATGAGTGCAGTGTCGAGCGCCTTGTCGGTGCTTGACTTCACCATCACGTTCCAGCTTGCATGCAGCAGCGCGCCGAACAACACGATGGCGATAATTGGCCACGTTAGCGTCACGGCGTTGATGCGCTAAGCGCGTCGCGCGAAGTCGAAGTGACGCCGAGATTCATGGAAGTACTGAACAAATGGCCAACCCGCCCCGGTCTGCACCGGAGTGACATCGGGCCGGGGTCCACGCCCGGCGCAGGTGGTTGATAACGCTTAAGGGCGTGGCTACCGGCCTTCGCCGGTTTAGCAGTGGACTGAATTTGTTCAGCGCTTTCTGAAGGCACAACCACATGACTCTACACCCACGGCAGCGAATACGTTTTGATATTGGTGAAGCTTTTGATGGCCTCCTGCACGCCTTCCTTGTAGCCAAGCCCGGAGTCCTTGATACCACCGAACGGGGTTAACTCAAGCCGATAGCCGGGCACCTCGCGCACGTTCACCGTACCGACTTCAAGATCGCTGACGAAGCGCGTGATGTAGTCAAGACGATTAGTGCATACGGCGCTGGACAACCCGTATGCGGTTCCGTCCGCGATGCGAATGATGGGTGACACCGGACCGAAGGTCTCCTGCATCACAACGGTCATCTCGGGTCGCACCTGATCAAGCACCGTTGGCGAGTACAGTGCGCCGCGACGAACATTGCCCGCCAGTAGTTTTGCGCCCTGCGCGATGGCTTCATTGACACGAGATTCGAAGCGCTGCTCGGCAGGCTCATCAATCACCGCGCCCATGTCGAGTTTGGGATCGGAGGGGTCGCCGTAAGACCACGTACGAGTCTTGGCCACCACCTGCTCAACAAACTCATTGGCGACCGATTCATGCACCAGCATACGCTTGATCGCAGTACAGCGCTGGCCGGAATTTTTGTAGGATCCCTGCACCGCAAGTGTTGACGCCTCGTCGATGTCGGCGTCTTCCATCACGATAATGGGGTCGTTGCCGCCCAGCTCCAGCACGATGCGCCGATAGCCCGCTTTACTAGCAATGTATTTGCCAATCGAAACTCCGCCCGTGAACGTAATCAGATCAACGTGAACGTTCGTGAGCAGCTCATCCGCAATTTCGCGAGGGTCTCCGGTAATCACGCTGAGCATTTCCGGCGGCAAGCCCGCTTCATACAGAAAGTCCGCCAGCAGGATGGCCGAAAATGGTACTTTCTCCGATGGCTTCAACAGCATGCGATTATTGGTCGCCACGCTCGGCACCACTTTGTGCGCCACCTGATTCATCGGGTGATTGAACGGCGTGATGGCCGTGATGACGCCCAGTAGCGGTGAGCGCTGCGTAAAGACGCGCCGCTTCTTGCCGTGATGTGTCAAATCGCAACTGAAAATCTGGCCGTCATCCTTAAGCACTTCGTTGGCACCGAACAGAAAAACGTCGCTCACGCGACCGGCCTCGTATACGGCGTCTTTCACGCAGAGACCAGCCTCAGCGGAAATCAGCCGGGCAATTTCAGCTTGTCGTCGCTTCGCGATGTCCGCTGCGCGGTTGAGAATGGCGGCTCGGTCAAAGCGCGTGAGTGTCGACCGGTAGGCGTGCATCGCGGCATAGGTGCCGCGCACCTCCTCGAGCGTCGCTTTCGGCACGGTTCCGATCTGCTTTTCGGTGTACGGGTTATGCACCGCGATCGCACGATCCCCGCTGCGATCAGCGCCGACTCTGCGACCAACGAGCCGCATTGCATTCAGTTGAGGGCGCTCCTATAAATTCATTTGTCGGGCGAACTGCGGCGTTGCACAGTGCTCGCAACTCATGTACCAGGGCGTACATTCCGGTTGCTGCGCGCCGTGCGCCTTGCATTTCATCCCGAAAAATGAATTTCTAGAAGTGCCCTTGATTGTCGCGAAGAATTGTTCGATCATGCTTGCCGCCCGATACACCGATTACGCAGAGTCGAATTCCGTAGGGTGGCGCGACACGCTTGTCGCAAGCCTGCTTTGCCGCGCCCACCCGGACGTTGCCATTCCAGAAAGGATCGACTGGCCACGGTTTGGTGGGCACGGCGCATTTGCAAAACTCGCCACCCTACCCCCGCTACTGCGCATAGTTGAGCACCAGATCGAACGCATCGAAATTGCGGAATCGACGGCTCATATCCAGTCCCGGCAATTTGCGATTCACTATCAGGGGCACACGCTGCTCGCTTACACCGCCATGTGAGCGCAGCGGCACATCCAGGCCGGACAAATCATGTTTCGACGCTGAAGTACCAATCACCGTGAAACGCTCGGAGACGACGACCAGATCACCCATTCGATCCTCCGGAAGTTCGAATTTTTGCGCGGCGTCGGTGCGTGTCATCACAGACTTCATGCCGCGAATCGATGCGACCCTGGCGCAGGCTTGCTGAAGGTCAACAGCTGCCGGCAGATAAACCGTAGCAAACGATCCTAATGCGCCGTGATGCACCACGTAGGGATCGGTGATTGGCAGGATCACGCGCGCCACCGCGGCACCGAGCCAGCCATCAAACCAATCTTGAAGGTAGATCACATCGGGCGTTCCATCCAGCTTGACCTTGGCGTTCATGCCGTGATCGGCGGTGAGCGCGATTACGCAGCCCATCAACTCAAGCTGTGCCATGTAGCTATCCATCATTGCGTAGAACGCGTTGGCGCCGTCGGTGCCCGGTGCGTGTTTGTGCTGCACGTAGTCGGTGGTCGACAGATACATCACATCAGGCCGCTGGCTCTGCATTAACTGCACACCCGCAGCGAACACAAATTCCGACAACTCAGCGCTATAAACGCTGGGTACGGGCATGCCGACGCGCGCCAGGATGTCGTCGATTCCGTTCTCGGCCATCGTTACCTGATCGGCCTTCTCGGAAGAGAAACAAATGCCCTTCATTTTGTGGCCCAGCAATTTGCGCAACTTGTCCTTGGCCGTAATCACGGCGAGCGATTTGCCCGCATCGGCGAGCGCTGCAAGTAGGGTCGGAGCGCGAAGCCACTTGGCGTCGTTCATCATGACCTCGGTGCCGGTGGCGGTGTCAAACAGGTAGTTGCCGCAGATGCCATGCACCGACGGTGGCGCGCCTGTGACAATCGACAGATTATTGGGATTGGTAAAAGTCGGCACCACGCATTCGGCGATGAGCCCGGTGCCTTCTGCCAGCGTGCGCTTCAGCCACGGCATGTGGCGTGTGGCGACCGCTTGCGCCAGATAGTCCGGTTCGCAGCCGTCAACGCAGACGACGACAGTGGGTGCATTGGGTGCATTGGGCACGCGGTACGAACGGCCATTGACGTCGATATTTGCTGCGCTGGTCACAAATTCTTCTCCCTCATTCAGGCACTGTATTTTGCGATGATTGCGACCGCCAATGGCGCCGACGCGGCAATAAAAATCGCGAATTTCTTGCTACAACTCTAACGTGAAAACCCCATCCAATAGGGGCGTCCGCCCGCCTTTGCACATACTCGACTTTATGCATAAACCAGCGCTTTGCCCTGATTAAATGGTCGTTACAATATAAAGTTGCTTACACTTCCATCACGCCGCTTTGGACGTCGTTGGGCCACAACTCCGTCGCAGCGCGCCAACGGGACGTTGCTTCGGATGCGACCCACCCCCAGCGTAGCGCTTTCACCCGATTTGCGCTCTTGCCGCACTCTAAACCGGAAAAGCGACGCCTACTGGCCCGTAGGCCGCGAACCGGTTCAATCGTTAAGCGCTAGCAGCAACCAGCGTTGCGTGAACCCCATCCATACAGCAGGGCGTGCCGCTCATGCGTCCGGGGTCTGGCGTGATGTGAAGGCTTCTCACGACGGGCTAGCTCTGGGCAAGTGCCTCACTGGATGGGATCGGACATTCACATCATTCGCGCTGTGCCCTACGGATAGGCGCGCTGCGACGTTCGCGCGATTGCACATACCCCCAAAAATACCCCCAATCCCAAGACTATCCCTTCATGGGTTAGCGTTCACAACACAACCCTCACCCTAAAAGGTGAAAAAAATAGAGCGCAATCGGGGTGCGAATTACCCTCGGATGATGGGGAGGGGGCGGGGAGAACCTACCCAGTTTGGGGATCGCATTGCTGCCACTGAACCCGACAATCATCCAATCGACGAACCGCGCACACTTCGCGCAGCGGCGCAACGTGAGTTATTCATCCAGCCATTTCTTTGTGATGGCGAAGTGCTCTTTGTTGGCGGCACGTTTAACGGCTTCAGTGTTGGTGCGCATGTCGCGCATATGGTTGAGTTCGACGCTGAGTTCGGCGTCGACGGCGCGATAGTTGTCCATGTCTTCGCACAACATCGGGTATTTTGCCGTGCCGCAGTTGTAATACTTTGCCCGCTGTTTAAGCGTTGTTGCGCGATAGATCGGAAAGTTGTTAATGCGTTGGTTGTAAACGCCGATTTCATAGTCAGCATCTTTGAATTTACGAGCCGCGGCGTCTTTACCAACGCTGTTGCGCAAGAGGTCAAGGTCGTTGCCCGCGTCGGGTCTCGCCGCGTCCACTATCTTGCTGGTGTTTGCCGTAGGCTTTTCGTCGCTGCCCGACGCGGGACTAACTTGCCGCCTCTCGCCGCCCACGCAAGGCATGTCTTGAAGCGCAAGTCGCCCGTTGGCATCGGAGCAATTGTAGATCGTTTGACCCATCGATGGAGCTGCGACCACGATAGTGAAAGCCCACAAAAATCGCAACATGATTCGCTCCAAAAAAGTAGCGCGCCGCGATTTCACGGTGCAACTTGAATGCGTGACAGTGTGCCCTGTGTGGTGTAGCGTCGTCAACTCGCTTTGGCGGACGACCTTGCCCGGTCAACCAAATGGCAAGCGTTCGCTCACATCCTTTGCAGTGCAATTGCGCGCAATATTTTTCATGGCGCAGCGCGCCACCCGCGCCCGCGCTCCCGCTCCGCCTTATTCGCACCGCTAACGTGCTAACAACCATCAATATCGGCCTGCAAGCCTTACTGCAAGAGGCTCTTGGTGTTCGCACGCACACGCGAACACGCACACCGTTTCACGCAAACACGCTAACACCAGCGCGTTGCCTCAACGCAGGCGCGGTGCGCATGGCCTCAATCATCGGAAAGTATGGCCGACGTGATCACGATGCACTGTGCCAGCTTCTTGTCATCCATGCCCGGTAGACGCACCGCAAGTGTGTTGCGCCCCGTTGTTGAAGCGCAAATATCCGCGCGCCTTGAGTATCGCCAACACGAATTTCTCGTCCTTACCAAGACAGAATTCTTGTCGAAACAAGCTGCGCTCATGAACGTACTCGACCTCGCGTCCGCCGTCGCCCGTGGAGTTGTAATTCTCGTATTCGACAACACCGCCGGCAACAGCCAGCTTGCGTCGCCAGCCGAGCGCGTTAGGCACGTTGGGGCCTTGCTATCGTTGGTTCGCTCCCATGCGATGTATCGCCCGCGACCGTGCGCCGCGATCATCTTGCGCACGTGAGATACCGCCTCCATCGATTCGCGGTTTTGTAGCCCGCCGCGCGCATCAATCCATGCGTTCAAACACGCCCGCGCCGCATGGGTGGCCTCGCCCTTCTCCCATCCCGTGATCCCCGCCTTAGTAGCCAACTCGCCCGCAACCGCTACCAATGCGAAGCGATCCGCAACGCGTGCCACTTGGTGCGACGCACCCGCTGGGCCAATCTCCCCGCTTACGCGCTTTACCTGTTCGCGAATGCCCTCGTCGAGTCTGTCCGCATACTTGAAAAGCCAGCGCACAAAGTCGGGCCCAGCGTGTCCGAAGTGATTGCGAGTCTCGTTGGCCAGCGTTTGCGAAAACGCTTTGCCGTCCGCGTCTCCATGTAGTTGCTCGAAGATGCCGAGCCCTACGCCCGCGTTCGATGAAATATCTGGAACCCGGACTTCATGCCCAGCGTGAACGTTGCCATTGCCTTCGCGGATGTGATCCTGAACGCTGATTTCACCGATCAACAGGTAATGTACTCGCCATTCATGCCGATGCCTGTTGGGGCCGCCCTGATTGCTACGCGATTTCCCAGCGCCGTTACCAATCATAAGGGCGACCGCCCCGATTTTGGTAGGTTCGATTTCCTTCAATTCATCGAGAGGTAGGAAGGTGTCACAGCGCGACGCGCACACATGCTCTAACGCTGAATCCGTCGCGCGCCACGTGAGCACAAACGAATGCCCACCCCATACCGACGCAGCTACATGCAGCGCGGAGGTCTTGCCTTCAGACGAGTCACCTTTTAGGTTGAATCCTCCCCCCGCCTGTTGCGCAGGTTCAAGGAGCGGCCCGGACAGCGCGCAACTAATCCCAAAGATCAAGCGCGAATTACCCACCGCGCGGGCCGCTACTTGCGCCCGCCATGTGTCCAACGTGCCACGCTTGCAAAACGCCTGGTCGTGGTCGCCATCGCTTTGCAGATACACGGGCTCGCCTTCATCGCTCTTTATCACCTCGCCTGGCAGCACAAACACGTTGCGCTCATCATGCCACCCGATACGGCGCACTGTCTTCGCGAACGTCACAACTTGGCGGGACAGGATGTAGTCAGTCAACCATCGCCGCTCGCGCTGACCCTGTGGTGGTGCGAAGCCGAGCGATGCCAACTGTGCACGATAGTCTGTTCCTTCGCCAGCGAGCATGCGTGACGGCAGCACCCACGCTTTGCGCTTGCCTTGCGGGTCGTTGAATTCGAGTCGATAGCCCCATTCGCCACCGTCGCTGTTGCGTGTGCGGGCGGGCACCCAAAGCGACTGGCAGACACGCGCCGGGTAGGCACGCTTTGACTGTGGGTCATAGGCTTCGACAAACACGCCTTCCTCTGTGACCGAGAACCGATCCGCGCTATCGTCGTTTGGCGCGTTCGCTGGTGTGCCTTGGGCGGATCGGTTTTCGGTCAGCGCGAGCGTGACGCATGCCTTGACTGCGGGCGCGCCCGCGTGCAGCGATAAATCATTGAAATCCGTCATTCCATCCGGGAGCACAGCGGGCACTGCGACCATGCCGCGTATTCCGTTCGCCGCAGCACGCGCCTTGGTCAGGCCGGGGTTGCTGCCATCTGGGTGTTTAGTTTTGTTGTTTGCGTCATCGTCGGCACACACCACAATGCGGGCGTTCGGGAATCGCCCGCGAACGGAATGCGCGACGCGCATCAGGTTGCCGCAATCAAGCGCCACCGCGCACGGCAGCGCGCATGCCTCGTAAAGGCTTGCCGCTGTCGCGTACCCCTCCGCGATCAATAGCGGGCCGTTGTAATCGTTGTCCGCTGGTATCGCCCCTACCCAATGCCACAAACCAGACTTACGCCCGCCCGGAAGAAAACGCTTCTCGCCATTAGGCAGGATGCGTTGCACATTGAGGATTGCACCGCTTCCGTCCTGCATAGGCACCAGCACTGCCCCGTCGCGGGCGAATTTCAAGCCGTACGCGCCGCAGCGCTTGCGGGCGAGGTATTCGCTTGTCCCGGTGTCGCTCGCGCCCTGTAGGGCCGTTTGCGCAGTTTTCGCCGTTTGCTCTTGCCGCTTCGCTATCGCGGCTTTCTCGATCTTCGCGCGTTGCTCGCGTTCAGCGTTCCGCCGTGCGATGTCATCGGGCGATTCTGCCGGTGCGTTCGCCCCGTCGACTTCAAACGTGAAGCCGTGCCGCTTTGCCTCATCAATCAGCGTGCCGATTTTGACCGGTCCCGGCTTGTAGCTTTTCCATGTAGCGCGCGTTGCCTTCGTGTCGTAGCTTTCGGCCGTCTGACTCCATGCATCGAACGCGGCAAAGCCATCGGTGCCAGGGTATTCGGAGTGCAACGCCATGCCCATGCGCACCCACGTGTCACGATCCGCAGCGGAGATGCATGCAAGCATCGCGCGGCATTGCGCTAGGTCAGGCGGTCTCATGGCACACGCTCCACTTTTCGTATGCCAGTTGGCGACCGGGCGTTACTTCATCCGACACAACTACCAATGCAGAATCTTGGGTAAGGCACGCCCGCCAACCCCAATCCGCACCGCGAAAGCGAAAGCGCTGTGAGCACTTCGCCGAAATGCCTCGACGATCAGCAAAGCATTCCCACTCCTTAGCATGCCTGTGTTCAATGCTCCATGCGGCAACGTCGAATAGCTGTTGCAGCTCACGCAACAACGGCCAATCCGCGATATCCGGAAAACCAACCCCTTCGTTAGCCGTAACCCATTCACGGCTTTGTGCGTGTACGTTTTCGCGATAGTGTGCATCGTCTACAGGGCTCGCCGGCGATTGAAAGTCAGGCGGCGGCGGGACGTGGCGCGGGCGAGCGATACCAATGCGCGGCAGAATCGGAAACGATGCCTTTGGCCAGCAATCTTGAGGTATCCAGACAACCCTTAAGAGAGTGAAATTTGTATCTTCTGCCTCTTTGTTATCAGTAGGTTTAGCGTTTTTCTCTGTTTTGTTAGCACTACTTTCCGTAGCCTCTTCATTCGTTGTTGTCGGCGTTCGCGCGGTTCGCAGTGGCTCGGCGCTGCTCATGCCGCACCCGGTGCAGATTTGTTGCAGCGAGCAGCGGCCCAGCTTTGAAGATCGGCGATTCGCCAGCCGACCGCTCGCCCGCTCGGAGTGAGTTTCACGGGGGCCGGAAACTCCTTTCGTTTGACCGCTTCATAGAGCGCGCTGCGACCTAGTCCGGAGAACTGCATGGTTCCGGGAAGTCGCACCAAACCGGCAGCGTTTAACGCATCCGGTAGCGTTTGCTTTTGCATTTCTAGTCTTTCAGAAAACCGCGAAGATGCGGTACTGTCAGGCTAAGAAAAGAATTTCATTTAGAGAATGTGGAATTTGCGCGAATTCCAAGGCCACGCATACGGAATTCGCGCGAATTCCTACCCCAACCTCCCCCGCACCACGCGTCGTTATGAAGGCTTTTTTTTGAGCATTTTTCGAACCACGCTCGCGTTCAGATCAAATTCGCTTCTGTTTGCTTTGCCACCGTCAGCCTTGGGTGTTTTCGCCTTGCCCAACGCTTCCGCCTGTTTGTTTTTAGATAGGCCCTCAAGGGCTTCAACCTCTGACATCAAGCGAAGACGGGCGTTGGCCCTGCGCAACCAATCACTACGCCCTTTTAGTTGCGCCCCAAGCCTGCGACTTTCCGCCGCCTGCATCAGTGCCCCAATCGTGCCGTCCCAGAACGAGGCCTCGCATAGTTCTGGCCACGCGCTCAACTCCGTCTCAGCATTTCTCGCACGCGTGATGCGCACCAGTACCACGTCGGCTGCGGACCGTATGATTTCTTGAGCCTTCGCTTCGTCTTCGATCAGTTTATGGTGGCGAAGCTCGCATGCTTTAACGTCAGCATCAACGATGCCGATTTCCTTAAGGCGCGTCACTAACGCCACCAAAATATCAGTTTCGACTGGTGCTTTGTATGGCCCGGCATCCCAGATGCGCATACATACTTCGTACCAAATTAAGACGCTCAAGTGCGCGCGATATCGAGACTCAATCTTTGTGCCAGCACCAGACTGATGAATTCGCAATTCTTGCCATGCGGCTGACCCTTCGTAGAGCTTCACCTAGTCAGGCCACTGTTTGTAGGCGCGGAAATAAGCCGATCTAACCTTCGACAGCCGGTCGTGCGCCGCAGTACGAGAGGCTAGAACTGCATAGAAGTTGTCACTGCCGTAGGATGCTTCGACCAACTTCGACGCGCGATCGTAGTCGTCCTTTGCGACGCGAAAGTTGATCCGCGCGTCTGTCTTTTCCACATCATCTTTCAGTTCTAGCTTTGGTGCTGTCTCTCGCATCGCAGCCACGGCTGCATCGCCCTGATTGACGAGTTCCAAGGCGCGCTTGGCGCGGGCACATTCCGCGCTTCCGGGCTTGCAACTTTTCAACACGTTGTTCGCCCAATCGCGACTGCGGTTGAACTCCGTCGCAAAGTCCGTAGGTGACCGTTCATTCAACTGCACAGCGGACTGGCTACCCTGCGCACACGGCGAATCTTGGTACACGGTTTTACCGCCCTCAACACACCGAAAGGCCTGAGCGTCGCTAGTTGAAGCAAGCAGAAATGCGCAACAGGTGGAAATCACCCCGTTGATAACAGTCATGTTTGCACTCCTTTAAATTTAGCGCGGTGAAATCTGTAAAGTGCCTGCGACGCACGGGCACAGCGCCTCAATTTGATAGGCCACATCCAGCGCCAGTTCAGCGCGCAAGAAATGGCCTGATAACAAATATCAGCACGCGAGCTGCTCACGCTTCAAAAGCTCACTGAGTGCCGTCTGTAAGCTATTTTCCGCGTGCGCCGTGCTCAGCGTGCCCTCGATAACTTCGAACATCCGTTTCTGCACGATGTCATCCTCATCTCGACTGGTGAACGCGACACCGCCGCTGGCAACTGCGTACGCTTTGGCCTTCGTATCGTCGATTTCCTCGATCAGCGATAGTGCGTAGCCAAGAATTTCTCCGCTCTTCATCGCGCTGAACATTACGGCATTTTGACTATCTACGTTTGGCATTTTTATCCCTCGTTCAAGTTTTCGCCCCAAATATCGCGCGTAGGGGCTTCGCGGTTTTTCTCTATGCCGCCTTGCCGAACTTTCCGGCGATGACTTTGCCGGTCGTCACCTGGTCAAGGTAATCCGCCCAGAACTGCATCATCTTCGCCCGCTGCGGTAAGTACGTGGCGTGGTTGTAAGCGGCGCTCACGGCGTTGCGCTCCTTGTGGGCGAGCTGCAATTCAATGTGGTTGTGGTCAAAGCCCATTTCGTGCAACAGCGTCGACGCAATGCCCCGGAAGCCGTGCCCCGTCATGCGTGAGTGATACCCCATGCGGTACAGCGCAAACAGGATTGTGTTGTTGCTCATGGGCTTGGCGTGGTCGCGTTCGCCGGGGAACAGCAGCACGCTATGCCCGGTCACAATTTTCAATTCTGCGAGTAGTGCCAGCGCCTGTTTTGTGAGCGGCACGATGTGCGTTTCTCGCATCTTCATGCGTTCAGCGGGGATGCGCCATTGCGCCCGCTCAAAATCAAACTCTTCCCAGCGGGCGGCGATCAGCTCCGACGTGCGCACAAACGTCAGGGCCATCAATTGCAGGGCAATGCGAGTCGCCAGCGCGCCGCCGTCGCGGGAATAGTTCGCGATCTTGCCCATGAGTTCCGGCAGCTCTTTTTCGGTCAGGCGGGCGTAGTTGGTTTTTTGGCGGGCCTTGACGACGCCGGAAAGATTGGCCGATGGATTGATGTCGACGCGCTCAGTCTGGATGCAGTAGCGGAACACTTGCCCAACGGTTTCCAGCGCCCGCTTCGCAATGTCGAGAGCGCCGCGTTTTTCGATAGCGCGAGCAATCGCGATCAGGTCACGCGGGCGCACGGTTGCGATAGGTTTTTTGCCAATGGCGGGGAACACGTCGGACTCTAACCGGCGCAGCACGTAATCGGCGTGCCGTGCGGTACGGTCGCCTTTCCAGTTTGCCCACCACTCGCGGGCGAGCGCCTCAAACGTATCCACCGTTGCCGCCTGTTTGGCGCGTTCTGTGTCTTGTTTGGCCTGCACCGGGTTGATACCCTGCGCGATCAGCACGCGGGCGGCGTCACGACGGGCGCGGGCTGTTTTCAGCGTCACATCGGGATACACTCCCAGAGCGAGCAGCTTTTCGACGCCGTCAATGCGGAATTTCAGACGCCAGTATTTCGAGCCAACTGGGTTGACCAGCAGATACAGCCCCAGTTCATCAGAAAGCTTGTAGGGCTTCGCTTCAGGCTTGGCGTTGCGAAACTTGGTGTCTGACTTGACCATCTGGGGGTATCACTTTCCCAAACAATTGGGGGTAGCGAGACTGATACCCCCGTAATGTACCCCCAATTCCGCCGGATGCCAACAAACATTATCGAACGTCCACATACACAAAAGCCCCGATTTACGGGGCTTTTGCTTAGCTTGATGGACTTCTAAGGACTTCTACAAACATGTTCTTGGCGGAGGATCGGGGATTCGAACCCCGGTTAGGCAATTAACCTAAACACGCTTTCCAGGCGTGCGACTTAAACCACTCATCCAACCCTCCTGCATTTGCCAAATTGTAGCTGCTACACGCAAACGGCTGCATTCAGCGCGCGTCGCTTATGTAGAAAAGCACATGAAGTAATTTCATTATGACGCGTTACCAACTGCAGACCCGCCCCTACCATCCTTGGCATGCCAGAGCTTTTCTCATTCATTCATTTGCCCGCCATCGGGTTTGCCATCGGCATCATTATCGGTTTGACCGGCGTCGGCGGTGGCTCGTTAATGACGCCCATTCTGGTGGGCGGGCTGGGCATTCCGCCTGCGATTGCCGTGGGCACCGACCTCCTGTTCGCGTCGATCACCAAGTCGTTTGGCGCGGTTGCGCACTGGCGTATGGGCAACGTGGCGAAGCGTCTGCTCGGTGTGCTGATTGTGTCGAGCCTCACCGGTGCGGCGCTGGCGTTCGCGTTGATTCACGAATTGCAGCCGAACATTGATGCGCTGAACAAGGTCATCAAAACGTCTCTGGGCGTTGCGCTGTTTGTCACGGCATTCGCGTTGTTGATTCGTCCTTGGTTGCTGAAATTTCGCCGCACGTATGCGGTGGCCACTTCCGCGCACGATGTGCAGGGCAACCTTTGGGCGACCGTCGGGCTGGGCATCGCCATTGGTGCGGTGGTGATGCTCTCCTCCGTTGGCGCAGGCGCGATTGGCGTGACCGCGCTTTTGCTGCTGCATCCGTCACTGCCGATCACGCGCGTCGTGGGCACCGACATCGCGTACGCCGTGCCGCTCACGGCTGCGGCGGGGCTTGCCCATGCGAGCGTTGGGCACCTTGATGTGAACCTGTTGGTCGGCCTGCTCGTGGGTTCGGTGCCCGGCATTTTGCTCGGCGCGCGGCTGTCGAAACGCGTTCCTGAAATTGCGACACGCAGCCTGCTGGTGGCTGCACTCAGTTTTGCTGGCGTGAAGCTGGTTGCGTGAGGAGACCAGGACGTGTTTAGCTTTTTCGTCATCCCGCCCCGGCATGCGCCGGGGTGACAAGGCCGGGAGCCATGGCCAACGTGACTTGAGAGCAAAAGCAACCATGGACCCCGGCCTTCGCCGGGGAGACGAATGTTTTGAAAATATGACGACACAAACCCTCTCCTCCACCGCCAAACGCTGGTATCAACGACCCCACGTGAGCGTTGTACCTGATGGTTTTGACGCATTGCTCGCAGACACCGTTGCCGTGCTCGCGCGCGCAGCGGAGCACGCGCCGTGCGTCTTCGCGAGCAGCTTGTCCGCTGAAGACATGGTGTTGTTTCACTTGATCAATCGCGCGCAGCAGGGTCAAGCCATGAACATTCAGACGTTTGCGCTTGATACCCAACGTTTGCCAAAGGCCACACTCGATTTGTGGGCGACCGCCGAGTCGCGTTACGGACGCCGCATTGAATGTGTTGAGCCAGATCATCATCGCCTTCGGGTGCTTGACGCGATGCAGTCGGAGCGCGACATTTACGAAACGAAGGCCGCCCGCGAACGCTGCTGCACGGTGCGCAAAACCGAGCCGTTGCGGCACATGCTTGCAGGCAAGGCGGCGTGGGTCACGGGCCTGCGTCGCGCGCAGAGCGCGGGTCGCGCAACCGTGCCGCATCAGGAGTGGGATGCAGCCTTTGGGCTGCAGAAATTCAATCCGCTGGCGGACTGGCCGGATGAGGCGCTCTGGTATTTCATTGACCGCGAAGACATTCCAGTGAGCGCGCTGTATGCGAAAGGCTACGCGAGTATTGGTTGCGAACCGTGCACGCGACCGATTCGGTTTGATGAGCATCCGCGTGCCGGACGATGGTGGTGGGAGGCTACTGCTACGGGCACGTCCACTGAATGTGGCATTCATGTGGTGCATCAAGATGTGGTGGTGGGTGCTCAATGAAATCCGTGAATCGATTTCGGTCTCGGACGTGCGCCCTTGTAGGAGCGGCTCTGCCGCGACCTAGCCTCGGCAGCCAGCGGGTCGCGGCAGAGCCGCTCCCACAAGTACATCGAACAGCTTGCTTAGTAAAAACTTGCCGCGCGGCCAACCATCGACCAGCAAAAACGAAAGATTTCCATGACCGCCCGTGACGCATTTTTGGACGCCCCCACCATTACTGAAAACTCAGTAACTAACGACCACCTGAACTGGCTCGAAGACGAGGCCATCAGCATTCTGCGTGAAGTGTTTGGCGGCTTTGAGCGGCCTGCCATTCTTTGCTCGTTTGGCAAGGACTCGCTAGTCGTGTTGCACCTTGCGAT
Organism: Burkholderiales bacterium; assembly: GCA_043758415.1. Classification (GTDB taxonomy): domain Bacteria; phylum Pseudomonadota; class Gammaproteobacteria; order Burkholderiales; family Casimicrobiaceae; genus Casimicrobium. The sequence continues at coordinate 46,898 of JAYVNO010000207.1, read as the reverse complement.
GAAGGCTGCGGCACCGGGTAAATTACCGTTGCCGATTGTGCATGTGGACACGGGGCACAACTTTCCCGAGGTGATTTCTTTCCGTGAAGAATTCGTCAAAAAACACGGCGTTCAATTGCTCGTCGGCCACCTCGACGATTCGATTGCCAAAGGCACTATTCGCCTCGCGCATCCGCTGGAAAGCCGCAACCCGTATCAGACCATCACGCTGCTGGAAACGATTGAAGCGAACCGCTTCGACGCGCTGGTGGGCGGCGCACGGCGAGATGAGGAAAAAGCGCGCGCCAAAGAGCGCGTGTTCTCGCATCGCGACAGCTTTGGCCAGTGGCAACCGCGCGCGCAACGCCCCGAGCTGTGGAACCTCTACAACACGCGCATCACGCAGGGCGAACACTTCCGCGTGTTCCCGATTTCAAACTGGACCGAGCTCGATGTGTGGAACTACATCGCGCGCGAAAACATCCTTCTGCCGTCGATTTATTACACGCATCAACGCGAGGTGGTCGAGCGCAGCGGGTTGCTGGTGCCGGTCACCGACATCACACCAACGCGTGCGGGTGAAACGGTCGTCACGCGTGACGTGCGCTTTCGCACCGTGGGTGACATCTCATGTACGTGCCCCGTTGCGAGCACGGCCGCAAATGCGGATGATGTGATTGTGGAAACGATTGCCGCGACGGCGTCAGAGCGAGGCGCCACGCGCATGGATGATCGCGCGAACGACGCGGCAATGGAGCGGCGGAAGAAAGAAGGGTATTTTTAGTATGGGTACGGCAGCATTTTTAGGTCATTCAAGACCCCTCCGCTTCATCACCTGCGGCAGCGTCGACGACGGCAAGAGCACGCTCATCGGTCGTCTGCTGTACGACAGCAAAGCCCTGATGGTCGATCAGCTTGATGCCCTCGCGGTTTCTACAAAAAAACTGGCACGTGGCGCGCAGAGCAAGAACGGTCAGATCGATTTGTCGTTGGTCACCGATGGGCTGGAGGCCGAGCGCGAGCAAGGCATCACCATTGACGTCGCGTACCGCTACTTCACCACGCCGAAGCGCAAGTTCATCATCGCCGACGCACCGGGCCACGAGCAGTACACGAGGAACATGGTCACAGGCGCATCGAAGAGCGACGTGGCCGTGTTGCTCATTGATGTGATGAAGTTGGACTTCTCGCAGCCGACCTTAAACCTACTGCCGCAAACCAAGCGCCATGTGGCTTTGGCGGGTTTGCTAGGCTTGCAGCACATTGTGGTCGCGGTAAACAAGATGGATGCGATCGACTTCGACGCTGCAAAATTTAAGCGCGTCGTCAATGCCTTCTTTGAGCTCGCTGCGTCGCTCGGCATCAACGCGTTTACCGCGATTCCGATGTCAGCACTCGATGGTGATGGCGTCGTTGCGCATACCGAACGCACGTCGTGGTTTCAAGGCCCAGCATTGCTGCCGCATCTTGAATCACTTGAACTGAGTGAAGCTCGCGGAGGCACGACTGCGCACATCGCCGCAAAGCACGCGCACCTATCGGTTCAGTGGGTCACGCGCGACGAGTCGGACGATCACCTGCGTTGGATCACAGGCGATCTTGCTGAATCCACGCTGTCCGTCGGCGACGCGATCAGCGTATTCCCGAGCGGCGCGTCGGCAATCGTTGCCGCAATACGCACCGGTCGCGGCATTGTCGATTCCGCCAAACCCGGTGAAGCCGTGGCCGTTCGTTTCGACCGACAAGTGGACGTCGCACGCGGCGACTGGATCATCGCGGGCAACTCGGACGCGCAAGTGCTCACCCAAAAAACGCAAGCAACGATTGCCTGGCTCGACAACGCGCCGCTGACCATCGGTCGTCGCTACGTCGTGCGTCATGGCGCACGTTGGCTGCCTGCTCGTGTCAGCGCAATATCAGCGCGACTCGATCTCGCCAACGGCCAATGGCGTGACGCTATCGCAGGCGAGAACGACGGGCCGCCCGCTGACGTGAAAGCCAACGACCTCGTTCGTGCCGAGATTGAATTTGCGCAGGCGCTACCGCTCGCAGCGTTCGCAAAAAGCGCCGCGCTCGGCGCATTCGTGATAGTCGATCCGGGCACCAACGCGACGGCTGCGGCGGGCATGATTCAGTAGCAGCTTTTTGCTGAAAGCCCCAATGCAATTGGGCCTAAAGGTTAAAATTTGTTAAAATCGACTTTGGCTATTTTTTTGACATTTATCGATCTAGCCCCAATACAACGGAGCATCCACGAAAATGTACATAAAAGCTGTTAGCAAAAAGCGACCGCGATTCACTGCCCCGCGCTGACCACCTGCCAAGCTTGCTCCAGCGTCGTCGCACCCGGCGCAACGTGTCGCATCACCAGCGCCAGCGCCACAAACAGCACCAGCAAAATCACCACCGGCCAAACGCTGCGCAACATCGCCGTGCTCATCCAATCCGGTCGATGCGCAACGTCGGCGCGCTTGTACAACCAGGTGCCCACGCCGCCGTCAATCAGCAGTTCCGCGAAGAAAGTCGGCGCGCTGTACACGGCGTAGAACACCACGCCAAACACGGCAGCCGCGACGACGATGATGCCAATCAGCAGCACGACGAACCCGACCTCGTCGCCGCCAAAATCGAGATCCCAACCGCCGCCTTTGCCACCGCCGCTGCTGCTCGTGCTACCGGACGCGAAACCGCTCGCAAAGCCCTGCGCAGGCGCTTCGGCAAACGAATCACTGGCGCCAGCGCCGCCGAATCGTCCGCCACCACCGCCCCACGATGCGCTGCCGCCGCCACCTCCAGAACTTCCTCCGCCACCGCCGCCCGGTCCGATTCCACCGGTCCAGTCCGTGCCTTTCGACGACTTACCCTGCCGGACGCCGCGCGCAGTTTCCGGCGTTTCCGTCCGGGCATTCGCGCGCCGCTGCCACCACACCCAAACGCTGACCAGCCCGAGGAACACCGCCCACGCAGCGAACACGGCAATCGGGTAGCGAATCAACGGCGCAGTGATGCCAACCTTGTAGAGCGTTACCGACGCCAGAAAGCCGCAGCCAATGGTCGAGGCCAACATCATCGACATCACCAATCGCGGCGAGCCGTGATCGCGCAGCCACGTCAGCGCACGCGACCTGGGATCAATGGTGGTGACTCGTGGCGCGCGTGATTTGGTCATGCGGCGAATCGTAGCGCTTTCAATGGACGATGCTCACACCCATTGCATAGCTGCGGAGGGCCAGAGCGAATGGATCGCAGACGCCACCAATCGTCGACTTCGCAAGCCACGTCGTTAACGGTCCACGAAGGAGTAACTTGTACTCCGCCCGCCCGCAGCGTCTTTCACCAGAATGCTTTGATCAATCAGCGCCTGAATGTCGCGCTGCGCCGTGTCTTGCGAGCACTTCGCGATGATCGCCCACTTGGTTGACGTCAGCTTGCCTTCGAACCCATCGAAGAGTTTGTTGAGCATTTTCTTTTGCCGCTCGTTGATCGTCCCATCCGAGTGTTTGTCCCAGAATGACGCTTTGCGAAACACCGCGCCAAGCGTCGTCTCCGTCGCCGTAATCGCCCGGTCGAGACACGCTAGAAACCACTCCAGCCAGTCCGTAATATCGAGCGTTGATTTTTGCGTGCGCTCCAGCATTTTGTAATACGCGCTGCGCTCTGCCCTGATCTGCGAAGACATACTGTAGAACCGCTGCGAGCTACCTTCAGATCGGGCCAGCGCCCAGTCCGCGATGGCACGAGCGATACGACCATTGCCGTCATCAAACGGATGGATCGTCACAAACCACAAATGCGCAACCGCCGCCTTGAGTACCGGGTCGATCACGTCTGCGCCGCTGGCGCTGCTGGTGATGTGGGCATTGCGGGCGCTGTTCACCCACGCCAGAAACGCATCCATTTCATGCTGAAGCCGCTTCGCGGCGGGCGCTTCAAAGTGAACCCGCTCGCGGCTGATCGGCCCCGAGATCACCTGCATCGCGCCTTTTGAGTCATCACGCCACGCGCCAATACAAATCGGATGAATGCCTCCGTACCCCGTGGGGAACAACGCCGCATGCCAGCCAAAGAGCCGTTCGTGAGTCAGCGGCGCCGCGAAATGTTGCGTCGCGTCCAGCATCATTTCCACCACGCCCTCCACATCGCGATCAGCCGCAATCGCGCCCGCGATGTCGATGCCCAGCCGCCGCGCAATCGACGAGCGCACCTGATCGGGGTTCAGAATCTCGCCTTCAATCTCGCTGGACTTCAGCACGTCTTGCGTCAGCGTCGCCAGCACAGCCTCGTTTTGGTTGACGAACCCAAGCCCTTCCATGCGGCCAATCAGCCGCCCCTGACGATGCCGAACATGGGCAAGCATCGGCCCCAGTTTTTCGTGATTCCACGTAAATCTGGGCCAGTCGCTATGTTGATGGATGTACGTTATTTTCCGCATATTCTGCGTAGATAATGACGCATATTCTCCGCAGCGTCAACGTTAATCTCCGCATCAATGCGGAGATTAACGCGCAATTCTCCGCAATTTGCAGCGACAGGCGCACTGCGCCAACTGTCTTGCGAAGTACAGCCAGCACCGCTAGCGATCATGATTGCCCCCTCGCACCATTTATTTTGGCACACTTTTAATGTGTGCGGTATATTTGCCACACGCTTCTTGTGTTCAAAAAAATAATGAAGGCTATTTACAGTGCGTTTGGGCGACTCATTGCCGAACTGCGTCAAAAAGCCGGAATCGCTTATCAGGCTGACTTGGCCCGATTAGTTGAAGTAAAGCAACAGTCAATAAGTCGATGGGAAAAAGGAACCTCACGTCCACGCGCAACAGAGCTGAATCGCCTTGCGCAGGCCCTCGGTGTACACGTAGACGTGCTTACCTCAGCAATTGCGCACGGCACACCAGTCGTAACAACTTCGTTTGACGCCCCATTTCCGGTTGCCGCGCTCAACTCCGACAGTTTTGAGCGCTTCTGCGCTGCGTGGCTCAGCTACCAACATTCCGACGCGCAGGTTCATAGATACGGCAGTACTGGGCATACGCAATCCGGAATCGATATCGAAGCCGTGTTCCCAGATGGCGTCCGATACACATATCAGTGCAAACGAGAGCAGACATTTGGCCCCGCTAAAGTTGACATAGCCGTCGCGGCGCACACTGCTGTCGCACACAAAAAAGTGCTCTTACTAGCACGCGTAGCAACACCTGCCGCACGAGATGCGGTGTCACGGCACGCTGATTGGTTGCTTTGGGATCTTGAAGATATTTCGCGCAGCATCCGAAAACTCAGTCGCGAACAGCAAATCCAACTTGTAGACACCTTCTTTCCAGGGCATCGCTTTCCATTGTTGGGCATACGAGAACGCGGCCCTTGGCAAACCGTCGAGGAATATTTTGCACCGTTCATGGTGAAAGAGAATCCAACATACCAAGGTTGGACTCTGGTGGGGCGGACGACGATTGCCGAACGCATCGCTGCTGCTACCGTTTCACCAGACGTATCAATAGTCATAGTGGGCGGTAAAGGCGGAGTGGGGAAAACACGCATGCTCCGAAGCGTCTTACAGCTTGTTAGCCAACGCCTTCAAGGTACATCCGTTCACGTTCTCCCCAAAACGGAAACAGTTACGAGAGACACGCTCGACACGCTCGGCACACAACCCAAACTCATCGTCGTTGACGATGCTCACGAGCGTGAAGACCTAATGGCCATATTCGGCTATGTTGCAGTACCCGAGCATCAGACGCGTGTTCTCCTCTCCACTCGTACACACGGGCGCACAAAGGTTCGAGAAACCGCCGCGGCTGTGGGACTCATAGAGCAGCGAGTATCGGAGTCACTACTAGAGCCGCTTACTAGAAGTGAAGCGAAAGAACTGGCACTTGAGGTACTAAAAGCACATAACGGTCCAGATTGGATCGCGGAAGACATTGCCAACGCGACATACGATTGCCCACTTGCAACTGTCGTTGGGTCGTACGTCGTCGCTCGCAAACTGATTGTTCCAAGTCGCATTAAAGGAGATCGTGATTTTCGAGATTCATTGCTGTCCAAGTTTCAGGATGTAATTACTGGAAGCATTGCAGCCCCGTCAGACCAAGCGTCGGCGAAAAAACTGCTCCGACTGCTTGCACTAGTTCAGCCTTTTTCTCTCGATGACGCGGCCATAGCAAAACTGAGTTTGACCATTGAAGAGATTGATGAAGTAGACACGCATCGATTGACGCGACTGTATGTCGACGCGGGGATACTCATAAAGCAGGGGCGGCGCACACGTATTTCCCCAGATCTTCTTGCAGATCACATCCTCGATGAGACCTGTATTAACGTAAACGGCTCATCTACCGGCTATGCCGAGCGAGTCTTCGATGCCGCACCGACATACCTCATCGAGAATATTCTGGTGAACCTAGGCAAGCTCGACTGGATTCGTTCCAGCGGTGACACGGGAACGAGTGACCTCGTTAGCCAAGTTTGGCGAAAACTCGAGCCCTCGGGCACCAGCTACGACCCTCATACAAAAGCCCTGTCATCCGTCGCGTACTACTACCCGAAGCGAGCACTTGATTTTGTCGAGCAAGTCATACGAGAAAACCGAAGCTTTGACGAGTTACCCACAATCATTGCTCACGCCGCGCATAACTTCGAATACGTGCCTCGCGCATGTGAATCGCTGTGGGAACTAAGTGCACGAAGCGAAACAGATCGTGGCGGAAAGAAGTCAACTGCACTTGCCAAACTCACGGAGCTGTGCTCGGTCACACGCGACAAGCCGATGGAATACTGTGAGGCAGTAGTCAGGTATGGCCTCAAGCTGTTGGACGACAACCACGCATGGATGCCTACTCTAACGCCCTATGACTTCTTAGAGGGGATCCTGAGAACCCAAGGGCATGACACAACGTGGAGCGGCGCAGGGTTTGCGTTTACGCCTTACTTTGTTCGGCTGGAAGCGGTACGGGGTCTTCGGACATTGGTAATCGATGCGGCAATTCAGCGCTTCTCCTGTCAGCATGTGAGTCGCGCTGTACGCTCCGTCGCATTTCTCGAGAACGCACTTCGTCCGCCTATGACATTCATGGGACAGTCGGAGTTTGCCGAAGCCAGCGAAAGCTGGTCAGGTGAATTTCAGGAAACGCTCGAGAAAATTGAGCGATACCTGATCACAAATAATTTAGACGATTTGGTCGTGCTGCGAATTGCGAGACTTGTCTCGTATCAGGCAAAATTTTCACACTCACCGACAGGAGATGTTGCGCGGCGAATACTCGCGCTTCAGCCGAAGTCCTTACAGTATCTAATTGCCGTGGCGTTAGTAGACGGGTATGGCCATTTGCGCGAAGAAACTGACTACATTTCGCGTAAGAAATCATGGGATGAAGCGCTAGCCAATCTGGCAGCAAAAACGATAAAAAAACATTCTGATCCAGCTGTTCTTCACGCGGCGTTATGTGCGCGATTGACTCACATTCGCCGCGAGTATGTCCGCGAGACGCACTCACCTAATATCTTCTTTTTTCATCTTTTTAAGCGGTCGCAAGCTATCGCGAAGCAGGTGATTGAAGTGTCGTTGACGGATTTTTCTCTCCCCACAAATCAGTTCGTGGGCTTAGCGCTTAGTATGCTCTATGACGCTGGTGATAAAGCGTCGATGAGCTTTGTTCGTAACCTTCTTGATAGCGGCGACCGCACGCTACTCATTGAGGCTACCTGCGCACTTCCCAACATCATAGAAAAGGGAGGTGCCGACCCTGCCGCCTTGGGTTACTTGCAAGAAATGCTGGTTAGTTCTGAGGAGCAAGTTGTTGTTCTTGCGATTAACTCACTTCGAGCTCTCGCGAAACACGACAAGCCGCTCGCGCTCTCGATGTTGCTTCAGATAGACATGTCAAAAAGTCCTGCCGTTGCGGATCAAGTGCTTGAGCAATTAACTGAAGACAACATCGGCTCAATTCAGTCGCTGCGTGACGAACAAATTCAAGCGATTTTCAGGGCTTTGATGAAACTTTCACACATAGACAAACACTGGGTTCAAGAGTTTTTGACAAAGGCATCGAAGCTTACGCCAGTAACCACGGCAGCTTTTCTAATGGCTCGCGTTGAAAGCGCGTCGGCAAGCGATGCATACGCGCGCGGTTATGCGGGATTTGATGACCACCAACTTTTACTTCAATTTCGAGAATCGTCAGTTGTGGATTCGTTAATTGAAAATGTCTGGAGCTGGCTTCGGCATAGGGCGCAGGAGAACTCTGCTTTTGAGCACGATGGGCTTCAGCTATTCGCCGTGATGTTCCGGCCGTTTGACGATTTCTACTTTGACTTCCTAAAAGCAAGGGCACGCTTGGGTATTCATGACTTCTCTCTCGCGGTGAGAGCGTTCGCCAAGACGGGGCACAAGCAGGTACTGGAAAGACAAGCTCTTGTGAGTTTTTTCTTGGACACTGCAACCGCTCACGGGCCGCCGATGCTCAAAGAGGTAATGAGCGAGCTATACGAAGCTGCTGCATACGGTGCGCGTTCGGGCACGTACGGACAACCATTCCCACGAGACTTAGAGGCTAGAGAAAAGTCGCGACAGATATTGTCCACCGCGAATCGCTTCTCAGCGACGTATCAACTCTATGAAATGATCCTCAAAAAAGCCGAGCAGGAAATTGCCGAACGTTCAGGTGAAATTGACGACGAAGATTAGCGCCTCGTGTGTCTCGTTGCCCGCAAGCTCGTGAGAGAAACTCGAGCTGACGTATACGCCTGCACACGCGAACAACACGGCGCCAAGGTATGCGGTTCTTTATCATCACTTGCGAAATCACAACCGATCCAAAGCAGTTTGTCATGACCCACCTTCCCATCATCGACTTACGAGCACCGAAACCCGAGCTGGCGCAGCAGATCGCGGATGCGTGCCAAGCGCATGGCTTTTTCTATGTCGTGGGGCATGACGTTGACGAGGCGCTGGCGCTTCGGCTGGAGCGGCTGAGTCATCAGTTCTTCGCGCTGCCGGAGGCGACCAAGGCGCAGTTTGCGATGACGCTGGGAGGGCCGGCGTGGCGCGGCTGGTTTCGGCTGGGTGGCGAACTGACATCGGGTCGGCCGGACTGGAAGGAGGGTTTGTACCTCGGCACTGAACTGCCGGACGAGCATCCGCGAGTGCGTGCGGGCTTACCGCTGCATGGTGCAAACCTGCTTCCCGACGATGATGTGTTGCCTGACTTTCGTCGCACGGTGCTTGAGTACATTGATCAGGTGACGCGACTGGGGCATCGCGTGATGGAGGCGATTGCTGGCTCGCTGGGGCTTGCGCCGGATTACTTTTCGAGTCGTTATACGGCCGATCCGCTGATTCTATTCCGCGTATTTCTCTACCCGAGTCGTCCAGTGCCTGCCGACGTGGGCGCGTTGTATGGCGTGGGTGAGCACACGGACTATGGCCTGCTGACGCTGCTGCGGCAGGACACGGTGGGCGGCCTTCAGGTGAAAACGGCGACCGGCTGGATTGAGGCGCCGCCGGTGCCCGCGTCGTTCGTGTGCAACATCGGCGACATGCTGGACCGCATGACCGGCGGGCTGTACAAGAGCACGCCGCATCGTGTGCGCATCAACACGAGCGGTCGTGACCGCCTGTCGTTCCCGTTGTTCTTCGACCCGGATTTTGACGCGCGCATCGAGCCGATTCGCACGCTGCAAACGGATGACGCAGCATCGCGCTGGGACGGCGCGAGCGTACACAGTTTTGATGGCACGTATGGCGATTACGTGCTGGCGAAAGTGGGCAAGGTGTTTCCGGATCTCAAGCGGGACGTGCTTTAGGGAAACGCTGAGGTGCGAGACAATTGAGTCTCAGGGAGCAAAAAAAACTCAAGGCTCAACATGACACATGTTCTTTTAGTCACCGGCGCAGCGGGCGGACTCGGTCGCGCCATTGTTGCTCGCGCTGCATTGACGGACGCGAAAATCGCGGTGGTCAGCCGCGACGCGCAACACATCGTTGACGCATTCGGCGAGGCACACACGCACATCGTCGCTGATGTCTCAACGTTTGAAGGCGCGCAACACGCCGTCAAACGTTGCGTTGAAACGTTGGGCGCACCAACCATGCTCGCGCACTGCGTCGGCAACATTTTGCTCGCGCCCGTGGCACGTACCACCGAGGCGCAATATCGGGATGTGATGCGCGCCAATCTCGACAGCGCGTTCTTCACGCTCGGTGCGTTCGTCGCAGCGGCACGCACCGCCGCGATCCCTGCGTCGGCGTGCTTCGTGTCCACGATCGCAGCAGGCATCGGCATCGCCAACCACGAAGCCGTGGCCGCTGCCAAGGGCGGGCTGGAAGCGATGGTGCGGTCCGCCGCTGCGACCTACGCAAGCAGCGGCATGCGCTTCAACGCCGTCGCACCGGGCCTGATGGACACGCCCGCAGGCGCGAAGTTTTTGTCATCCCCTGCGTTACGCGAGGCCAGCGCAAAGCAGTATCCGCTGGGCAGTATCGGCACGGCAGACGAGATAGCGGAGGTGATGCTCTGGTTGTTGTCCGATGCAGCGCGCCGCGTGACCGGGCAGACGTGGACCGTGGATGGTGGGTTTACGGCGGTTAGGCCGTTGGTGCGGTGAGGGAATTTCATCTGTACAATTAACAAATTACTTGTACAGATAGAAAATCATGCAAACGTTACCGCTTCACGTCTTCCGCGCACAGCTCGCGCAAACGCTTGACCGCGTGATTCAAGGCGAGCGTGTTCAGGTAACGCGGCGAGGCATCGCAGTCATCGAGCTGCGTCCTGTAAATCCGATGAAACCTGAAGCTGCGCCGATGTGGAAACGCGCGTTGAAGCCGCATCCGCTATCGAGGAACACAGACAAAGTAGCGACGAATCCGGTGATTGCAGAGCGCGAAGAGCAAGCGTACTGATGCGCGTCGCCATCGACACCTCTGCACTGGTCAAGCGCTACGTTGCGATTCAGGGTGGCGCGGAATTGCAACCCATCTTTGACGCAGCAACGTCTCTTCACATCGCGCATCACTGTCGAGTGGAAATGCATTCGGCGTTCAATCGCATGCGCCTGACCAAACAAATCACCTCGACCGTTTATCGCGCAGCCGTCGCTGACTTTGAGAAAGAGCTGGTGGATTTTGAAGTGTCGCGGTGGACACCTGAGATTGAAGCGCAGGCGATTGCATTGCTAGCGGGCTCGAACTTGCGGGCGATGGATGCGTTGCATGTAGCCGCAGCGCTGGCAATTGATGCAGATCGATTTGTGACATCGGACGCGCGGCAGGCACAGGCTGCTTGCCGCGCTAAATTATCAACGTCACGCATCATTTAGCGGGAATATTTCGTTTCGGAACGCGTCTCCAACAACGCTTCCGTTTCGTAGGACGCGACACACTCACTTGTCAGTAGGCCTCCCCCAAATCCGAGAAAGGAATCCTAACCGGCGGTATCACGTTAGGAAGCTGCAAACACAATCTCCCCGTTCCGCGCATCAACCTCAATGGTCGAGCCCGGCAAAAACTTGCCTGCGAGCAATTCTTTGGACAGCGGGTTTTCCACTGACTGTTGAATCGTACGTTTAAGCGGACGAGCACCGAACACCGGATCGAAGCCCGCTTCGCACAGCGCGTCAAGCGCTGACTCGGACACTTCGATTTTGAGATCGAGCTTGGCAAGACGCTCTTCAAGTCGCTTCAACTGGATGCGAGCAATGCCCTTAATGTTGTCCTTGCCGAGCGCATGGAACACCACAATCTCGTCGATGCGGTTGATGAACTCGGGGCGGAAATGGTCTTTCACCTCGGCCATCACCGCGAGCTTTACGAGCTCTGGCGGGTCTTCCACCATCGCCTGAATCTTGGCTCCGCCCAGATTGCTGGTCATGATGATCACCGTGTTTTTAAAGTCCACAGTGCGGCCCTGCCCGTCAGTCATGCGGCCATCATCAAGCACTTGCAAGAGCACGTTGAACACGTCAGGATGCGCCTTCTCCACCTCGTCAAACAGGATCACGCAATACGGCTTGCGACGTACCGTCTCGGTGAGCTGGCCACCCTCGTCAAAGCCCACATAACCGGGCGGCGCGCCGATAAGGCGGGCGACGGAATGCTTCTCCATGTATTCGCTCATGTCGATGCGGATCAACGCGGTTTCACTGTCGAACAGGAACTGAGCGAGTGCTTTCGTGAGCTCGGTTTTACCGACGCCGGTTGGGCCCAAGAACAGGAACGAGCCATACGGTTTATTTGGATCGGCGAGTCCTGCACGCGAACGACGAATCGCGTCGGCAACGAGTGACACCGCTTCATCCTGTCCGATTACACGCTTATGCAACGCGTCTTCTATGTGCAGCAATTTGTCGCGCTCGCCGGTCATCATCTTGCTCACGGGAATGCCCGTGGCGCGTGAGACGACTTCTGCGATTTCTTCAGCGCCGACTTGCGTGCGCAACAGCTTCGTTATGCCATGACTGTCTGACCCTTCAGCCACCGGTTGCGGCAGAATTTCTGCGAGCTTTTTCTCAAGGTCTGGCAACAATCCGTACTGAATCTCCGACATACGCGCGAAGTCGCCGCGACGGCGCGCTTCGTCCATGTCGAGCTTGAGTTTTTCGATTTGTTCCTTCACGCCTTGCGTGCCTTGCACGGCTGCCTTTTCGCCACGCAAAATTTCGTCGAAGTCGGCGTACTCGCGCTCCAGCTTGAGGATTTCGTCCTCCAGCAAATCGAGGCGCTTACGCGACGCAGCGTCCTTCTCTTTCTTCACCGCTTCGCGTTCAATCTTCAATTGAATGATGCGCCGATCCAGCTTGTCCATGACCTCGGGCTTGGAGTCAATCTCCATCTTGATACGACTCGCAGCCTCGTCAATCAGATCAATCGCCTTGTCCGGCAAAAAGCGATCCGTGATGTAGCGATGCGACAGTTCCGCAGCAGCGATGATCGCGGCGTCGGTGATGTCCACGCCGTGATGCACTTCGTACTTTTCTTTCAGCCCGCGCAGGATGGCGATAGTCGATTCGACCGATGGCTCGCCCACCAGCACCTTCTGGAAACGCCGCTCCAGCGCGGCATCCTTCTCGATGTATTTTCGATATTCGTCGAGCGTCGTTGCGCCCACGCAATGCAGCTCGCCGCGCGCCAGCGCAGGCTTCAACATGTTGCCCGCATCCATCGCGCCCTCAGCCTTGCCCGCGCCGACCATCGTGTGCAGCTCATCAATGAAGACGATGGTTTGGCCTTCGTCTTTCGCCAAGTCTTTGAGCACCGCCTTCAAGCGCTCTTCAAACTCGCCACGATATTTCGCGCCCGCGAGCATGGCCGCGAAGTCGAGCGACAGCACGCGTTTGTTTTTGAGCCCTTCCGGCACTTCGCCGTTGACGATGCGTTGCGCGAGACCTTCAACGATGGCGGTTTTGCCTACGCCCGGTTCGCCGATGAGCACGGGATTGTTCTTGGTGCGGCGTTGCAACACCTGAATCACGCGGCGAATTTCATCATCGCGACCAATCACCGGATCGAGTTTGCCAGAGCGTGCGCGCTGAGTCAGGTCAACGGTGTATTTATCGAGCGACTGACGCTGACTCTCAGCCTCCTGCGAGTCCATGCCAGCGCCACCGCGCGCAGCATCAATCGACGCCTGCAACGTTTTGGCGTTGGCCCCGGCGTCCTTGAAGATGCGCCCAGTCTCTCCCTTGTCACTCGCGAGTACTTGCAAAAAAAGCTCGGAGGCGATGAACTGATCGTTGCGTTTGGTCGCCTCCTTATCGGTCAGGTTGAGCAACCCATTGAGGTCGCGCCCGACGTTGATGTTGCCGTCGCTGCCCTGCACGCGCGGCAGCCGCTCGATGCTCGCCTGCAAATCCTTGGTCAACTTGGCGACATTGACGCCAGCACGTTGCAGCAGCGATTTGGTGCCGCCGTCTTCCTGTTCAAGCAGGGCCATCAGCAAGTGTTGCGGCTCAATCTGCGAGCCATCGAGACCGACCGCGATAGACTGTGCCTCATTGATGGCCTGTTGAAATTTGGTCGTAAGTTTGTCGAAACGCATGGGGTGTGACTTCTGGTTCGTGTTTGCCCGGTAATGTGGGTGGGATTGAAGCCATTTCAACTGATATGCATCAACTTGGGCCCGACGATTGCGGCGAAATCCGAGCGTGATCCGGCATTCGCCGTTGGTTTTATGCACATGCCACAGCAGCCGGTTGACACGTTTTTTGCCACAACCAACCAGCGTATTCACGGCAACGACTATCCGCATTTCATCAGCGGCGAATGGGCGCATCCGGGACGCAAGTTGCGGGTTGACGAACTGCTCGCGGCCAAGGCGAAGCATGATGCGCAGAGTCTGCGCGAGATTCAGCACGATTTAAAGCACACGCATGACCGTCCCCTATCAGGAGCCTGCGTCGGCCTTGCCGGGCCTCGGTGGCCGGGTCGCTTGTGCTGCGCGGCGCGTCGTGACGCCCAGTTAGCGTGCCCGTCCACGTTATATTAAAACGCTTGAAACTGCACCCATTCACTCGATTGCCGACGCCCGACACGACGAGCGGCCCAATTTAGCCACGTCGCAGCGTAAAAAATACATCTCATGCTGAACCCCAATACCGTTTATTTCAAAACCGAGGCCGGAATGGACGAGGTCAAGGCGCGTGCGCTCGGCCTTCGCGCGGAATTGCGACGCTTGCTGATTTTGGTGGACGGTAAAACGCCGCTGAGTCGGCTGGCGCTCTTCGTCCGCGGTTCGGAAATTGATCATGTGATCGCTGAGCTTGAGTACCAGGGACTGGTCACGACACGGATGGACGCGCCGCTTGCCGGCGGTCAGCCCATCGCATCGCCCGCGTTATCGCCCGCCCCGGTAGCGCTTGTGACGTCAGTGACGCAGGGCATAGCACCCTCGCTCGAGCCGTCTCCTGCGGTCCCAGCGGGTGTTGCCCACACGAACCTTGAGCCAACCGCTGCACAGCTGCTTGCTGTGCGACGCACCGGCGTTCGCACGCTGCACGAACTGCTTGGCCCGGACGCCGACGTGCTGGTTGTCAAGCTTGATCGCTGTAAGGATGCACAAGAGTTGCGCATCGCCATCACTGAAATCCGGCAAACTCTGGCTCGTCAACTCGGCGCTGACACCGGGCAGCGCTTTCTGGATGCGGTGCGCGCCGCGGCGGAGGGTACGCGCTAGCGATCAGGCGTTACCGCTGGGGTTTTGTCGGCGCTTCTCCGCCACCACTTTCACACGTGGCGACCGCAGCGTCACGGCAGTGCCGCATCTGCGTAGCGCATTCAAGCCGATCAGGCGCTACTGCGGGCCACTTTATCGTGGTTCGTCGCATTCCTGCACCGGTCCACGACAAATCGTTACGATTGTGGCCATGAAAAAAACAATCCATTCATCGCTGACGATAGCGTTGTTCGCAGCCCTGTTGTCGGCATGCAGCGGCAGCGCCGTTACCCAATCGGCTGCGACCATTGCACTGTCCGACTGCCGCGTTAAAAATTTTGACGGTGTCGCGCGATGTGCAACCGTCTCGGTGCCGGAAGACCACGCTCAGCCGAACGGCAAACGTATCGAGATTTTCCTGGCCGTGCTGCCGTCGCTTGCGCGCCGACCGGAAGCTGATCCGCTGTTTATGTTCGCCGGAGGACCGGGGCAGGCGGCGTCAGACCTTGGCCGTGTTGCTGCCGCTTTCAACGATGTACGCAAACTGCGGCCCATCGTACTGGTTGATCAACGTGGCACCGGCAAGAGCAAAACACTCAACTGTGACACGGCCCATGAATCGCCTGCACAAGACCCGCTTGTCGAATTGTTCAACGCCGATGCTGCGGCCCTGGAAAAAGACTGGGCGAAATGTTTAAGGACGATGACAGGCAACCCGGCGACGCACCGCACCGATGACTACATCGACGATCTTGAACTCGTGCGCAAGGGTCTCGGTTACGACAAAATCAACGTGTGGGGTGGAAGCTACGGCAGCCGCGTGGCGCTGCGCTACATGAAGCGCTTTTCGGGCAGTATTCGCACGGCGGTGCTCGATGGCGTCGCGCCCACGTCGCTGCGCCTGCCTGACGACGCCATGGCCAGCAGCGAGGTGCAGTTGAAGGCCGCGATTGCCGCGTGCGCAGCGTCGAAGGCATGCGCGAATGCCTACCCAAACATGAGCGGAACCCTTGATGCGGTACTGGAAAAACTGCGCGCGAAGCCCCAAACAGTCACGCTTAGCCACCCCGCGACCGCAAAGCCGTTGACCGGCACCGTCACCGACCGCACCGTGATCTCGTTTCTGTGGCCCCTGCTCTACCAACCCGAGGCGGCGCGAATGATCCCAGAGCTAGTCAGATCAGCCGCCGCCGGAAACTTCGCGCCACTGGCAGCGACGACCACGGCGAGCTCAATTTCCGAGACCGACCTGTCCATCGTGCAACGCTTCGCGGTGATGTGCGCCGAGGACATGCTGGGTCGATCTGCGCCCGCGATGGAGCGATTCAAATCGCTCAGCGACACCTTCTACGGCTTCTGCAAAAATCTGCCGCACGGCAAGGTAAACCCGGAATTTTTTGCGCCCACGACGAGTGATATTCCGACGCTTTTGTTCTCGGGCACCTTCGATCCGGTGACGCCACCGTCTCAAGGCGCGCTCGTCGCCAGCACGTTAACGCAAAGCAGACATATTGTCGTCGGCGGCATGGGCCATATCGTCACCATTCACCCCTGTTCGCGACGACTGATGAGCAAATTTATCGAGATAGGCAACATTGCTGCCGCCAGCCATGCCTGCGAGCCTGAACTCAATTTGCCGCGCCCGCTCTTCTACGTCAACGCACTGGAGGCACAGCCATGATTACCGTTAACGGGCTGTGCAAATATTTCAACGTGAGCGAGCGCAAATCGGTACTCGCTTTGCGTGCGACGACGCGTCAAGTAGCGGCGGTTAACGGCGTCAGCTTTACGGCGAATGACGGTGAGGTGACCGGTCTGCTCGGTCCGAACGGCGCTGGCAAAACGACCACGTTGCGCATGCTCTCCACGCTGCTGACGCCCGATGCGGGCCGCGCGCTCATTGACGGCAAAGACCTCGCCTCGGAACAAAGTGCGGTACGCCGCAGCCTCGGCGTGCTGGGCGATGCGAAGGGGTTGTACTGGCGTTTGTCGGCACGCGAAAACATCAGCTACTTCGGGCGTTTGCACGGCCTGTCTGCGGGTGAGGCGGCGGCCCGTGCCGATGCGCTTATTCAAGAGCTTGGTCTGACTGTGCTCGCCGATCGGCCGACGCAGGGCTATTCGCAAGGCGAGCGCATGAAGGTCGCCATCGCACGCGCGCTGATCCACAACCCGCAAACCGTACTGCTAGACGAGCCGACCAACGGCCTTGACATTATGTCCACCCGCAGTATGCGCGAGCTGATTCGCGGCCTGCGCGCGCAGGGCAAATGCGTGCTGTTTTCATCGCACATCATGCAGGAAGTGGCAGCGCTCTGCGACCGCATCATCATCATTGCGAAGGGGCAGGTGGTGTTTCAAGGCGCGCCTGATGAAGTGCTACAAGCGACCGGTCTCGCCTCGCTCGAGGACGCCTTCGTGAAACTGATCGGCAGCGACGAGGGGTTGTTTGCATGAGCGTGTTTTCTGCGTTCTCGGTCGCGCGACTGGCACTCGTTGCCCGCAAAGAATTTACTGATCTGCTGCGTGATCGCAAGAGCATTTTCTGGGCGCTTTTCGCGGTGGCGATCTCGGGGCCGCTGGTAGTGGGCATCCTGTATTTCGTCTTGCAATCGGTCACTGATCGCATCGATAAAACCACCGCACCCATCGTCAACGCGCATTTCGCGCCAGATCTCGTTCGTCACCTGGAACGTCGCGGCATCAAGATTGACGTTGATCCAAAAGACTATGAAACTCGGGTGAAAAGCGGAGACCTCGACGCCGTTATCGTCATTGAGCCTGACTATGCGGCGGCGCTGGCGAGCGGTCGTGTCGCCCGCATTACGCTTATCACCGAATCAAGCCGGGACCGCTCTGCTCCCATCGCAGGAAAATTGGCACGTGAGATTGATGCCTATGCCGATCAAATCGGCAAGGAGCGGTTGCTGCTTCGCGGCGTGTCGCCGACCGTCGCCAACCCGGTACGCGTCGAGACGCTCGATTTGGCCACCGCTGAACAGCGCGGCTCAAGATTTTTGCAAATCATGAGCTTCTACGCGCTGTTTGCCGGGCTCATGGGGGCGATTGCCGCCGCGCTTGACGTGACCGCAGGCGAGCGTGAGCGGCAGACGCTGGAGCCGCTGCTGGCCACACCCGTCACCGTGTATGAACTCTCTATCGGCAAGTGGCTTGCGGTAAGCGGCATCAACCTGCTCGCGGTGACCACGTCCCTGGTTGGATTTTTGCTGGCGTTGCAACTGGTGCCGCTCGGCAAACTGGGCGTGCCGTTCAATTTTGGCGCGCGCGAATTCGCTGGATTTATGGCGGTGCTGGTGCCGTTTGCGTTCATGGTGCCCGCCGTGATGCTGGTGTTCGGATCGGCGGGAAAGACCGCAAAAGAGGCGCAAAGCTCGCTGTCGATGGGCGTGTCGCTGGTAGGTTTGCTGCCGCTGATGAGCTTCTTCCGGCAAACCAAAGCGCCGTGGTGGGACGTGTGGGTGCCGGTCAACGGGCAGTACGCGGTGCTGTCAAAAGTGCTGCGTTCGGAGGCGATTGCTGGCGGCGATTGGGCTGCCATGTGGGCGGTGCCCGCGCTGGTGTGTGCGGTTGCTTTGTCCCTGTTTGCGCAGCGGCTAGGCGATGAAAAAATGCTATCTGGGCGGTAACAGCTTTTTGCTGTAAGCTATGTTTTATAAGGACTTAGAGTCCTAATCGGTTAATTATCGACTACAAGCGATTTATCGCTGTAAGCCCATATTAAAGGCGGCTTTACACAAAAAGTTGATAGTCACTTTGTCACGCCGCCGACACCGGTAACGCGGTCGTGAATTTGATCTGCTCCATCGCAAACGATGAACTGACGTCAAACAATTCTGCTGAGCGAATCAGTTTTTTGTAGACGAGGTCGTAGCCCGCGATGTCGGCCACGACCACGCGCAACAGATAATCGATGTCTCCGCTCATGCGATAGAACTCGACGACCTCGGGGATCGCGCTGACCGAGGCGGTGCTTTGTACATGCGCTGTTACCGTTCGCGTTCGAAAAAGCGGGCAGCAACGCGATCACCGAATTGCACACACGGATGGTGAGCCACCGCGGGCATCGCCACACGCCGGGGTAACCCAGCACGCTGTCGCGTGAAACAATGCAACGCTTGTTCGCACCAATCTCACGCATTGAATCCGCTCATCACCCAAGCCCTGCACGACTGGCCATTTGCGGTCTGGTTACGCTCCGCGCCGCTGGTTTATCCGACGCTGGAGGCCGTTCACATTATCGCCATCGCGATCACGTTCGGATCGTTGTGGATGGTTGATTTGCGGCTTTTGGGCGTACGGCTGTTTGGCTTGTCATCGATCAATGCCAACGTGTTGGCCAAGGCCACCTTGCCGTGGACGCTACTCGGCTTCACGCTCGCCGCGACCGTCGGCAGCCTGATGTTTCTCGCGCGCGCGAGCGACTTCATTGGCAACAGCGCGTTTCTGGTCAAGATGTTGCTGCTGTTCACTGCGGGCACCAACGCGGCCATCCTGCATAGTCGTGGCGCGCTTGATTCGGCGAGCATTGCCACGCGCGTGCAAGCGCTCGTCTCGATCCTGCTGTGGATCGGTATCATCGTGTGTGGTCGCTGGATCGCGTATGTGTAACTTTTTAGGAGTCTCCATGATTCGTGCATTACTCACAGTCCTACTCGCGCTCTGCGTCGGCGTGGTGTCTGCGCATCACGGCTGGAGCAGTTTTGATGAAACCAAACCGATCTATCTCGAAGGCGTGGTGAAAAGCGTCAAGTGGCAAAACCCGCACGCTGAGGTGATGCTGGAGGTCAACCGCGCGGCCCCTCCCGCAGCGCTCGCCCGCTTTGCAATACCGAAGCAATCAGCGATTGTCGACGCAGTGACCGTGATCGGTTCCGCCAAAGCACCCACGCGCAAAGACGCCGTATGGGAAGTTGAATTTGCTCCGATCACGCGCATGGACGCGTGGAAAGTGGCACCGATCAAACCAGGCGAAAAAATCGCAGTGGTCGGTTACACGTTCAAAGATGAAAAAGGCGACGCGACGTTGCGCGTTGAGTTTTTGATTGGTAATGGCAGAGTGACGCCGCTGCGGTCTGCGCCGCAGTAGCGCTCAGGCCGTTTTGTAGGAGCGGTTCTGCTGCGGCCCGATTTCACCGCCATCGTCGGGTCGCGGCAGAGCCGCTCCTACCGTCGGCACACCACGGCAGCGCGACCGCCCCGCCTCCTATAATCCTCTTCCTCGATTTACCCATATATCGCGTGAGGCAGCGCCTCTCGTGAGGTTGTGTTTTGCCCGCTATTTCTTTATTGCCCCCGCTTCCGCGCACTGGCGAACGCGCGCAACTGGCCCGCCCCGCCGGCAGCGCCGCAGCGCTCGCATTCGTCCGCCTCGCGCAATCCTTGACTGAGGTCAAACGCACGCTGATCGTGACCTGTGCCGACGCCCAGGACGTGCATCACCTGTCACTTGAGATCGCATGGTTTGACCCGACGCTTCGCGTGCGTGAATTTTCCGACTGGGAGATGCTGCCGTACGATCATTTCTCGCCGCACCCGGATCTCGTCAGTGATCGCCTGAAAGCGCTATATGCGCTGGCCACCAACACCTGCGACGTGATGATCGTGGCGGCAACCACAGCTTCCCAGAAGCTATCCCCACGCAGCTACATCGCAGCGCGCACGTTCCAACTGAAAAAAGGACAAAAACTCGACGTCAACAAACTGCGCCAGCAAATGACGCTCGGCGGTTACACCCACGTCACGCAAGTCGTGTCGCAAGGCGAATTTGCGGTGCGCGGCGGCATCATCGACATCTATCCCACCGGCGGCACATTGCCGGTGCGACTCGACCTGTTCGACGACGAAATTGAATCGATCAAGGCGTTCGAACCAGACACGCAGCGCACGTTGTATCCGGTCAACGAACTCTCACTGTTACCCGCGCGGGAATTCCCAACCGACGAGGCGGGTCGAACGCAATTTCGTCAAAGATTTCGCGAAGTGTTCGAGGGTGATCCGTCACGAGCTGCCGCATATAAAGACGTTACCAACGGAATCTTTCCGGGCGGCGTGGAGTTTTATCTGCCGCTTTTTTTCGAGGCTGCGGAAACGCTGTTCGATCACGCACCGACCGACGCCGTTTTCGCCGTACTGGGCGATGCGCACGCTGTGCTGACGGACTTTGAAAAGGAGACGAAAGAGCGTTGGGGTTTATTGCGTGGCGATAGCGCGCGACCGCTGCTTGAGCCGGCGGAGCTGTACCTCGGGCGAGATGATTTTTTGCACGCGCTTAAAAATTACTCACGCTATGAGCTGAAAAACTCCGTTCTCCCCCGGCGGGAGAAGGATGAGGGAGCGGGGGAAGCGGCCTCGCAAAGCCAAGACACATCCGCAACACACCAAACCACTCACCCTAACCCAAATCCTCTCCCGCAAGGGGAGAGGCGACAAGCGGCAGTATCGGCGACGCATCGCGTACCCCCCCTCGAAATCGACCGCCGCAAAGAACGCCCACTCGGTCCGCTCGCCGACTTCCTTGCCAACGCCACACAAAATAAAGGTCGCGTGTTGCTCTGCGCCGAGAGCGCAGGTCGTCTGCAAACCATGCAGGACATGTTTGTCGAGCACGGCCTCTCGCCACACCGTGTCGACGATTTCGCGGCCTTCATGGCCGCGGCGGAATCGTTCTGCATCACGCCTGCGCCGCTGTTCTCCGGCACCATCCTCGTCGAAGAAAAGCTGAGCTTCGTCACCGAGGCAGAACTGTATCCAAGCACCACGCGAGCCGCGCGCAAAAAGCGGGCGAAGACGAGCAACATCGACTCCATGTTGAAGGATCTCTCCGAGGTCAAGGTCGGCGATCCGGTGGTGCACGAAGAACACGGCATTGGGCGTTATCGCGGGCTGGTGTCGCTTGACCTCGGTGACGGAGCGAACGAGTTTTTGCATCTGGAGTACGCCTCCGAGGCCAAGCTCTACGTGCCGGTGGCAAACCTGCACCTGATCTCGCGCTATAGCGGCACGTCACCCGAGCATGCGCCTTTGCATACGCTGGGCTCCGGCCACTGGGAAAGGACAAAGAAAAAAGCGGCGCTTCAGGCGCGCGATACGGCGGCCGAACTGCTCAACATATATGCGCAACGTGCCGCCCGTGTCGGTCATGCCTTTAAGGTGGACTGGAGCGACTACGAGAACTTCGCCAGCGGTTTCGGATTCGAAGAAACGCCTGACCAGAGTGCTGCGATTCAAGCCGTGATCCAGGATTTGGTTGCAGCTAAGCCGATGGATCGACTGGTCTGTGGTGACGTGGGATTTGGCAAAACGGAGGTGGCCCTGCGCGCAGCGTTCGTTGCGCTGATGGGTGGACGACAGGTCGCCGTTCTGGTGCCGACGACGCTGTTGACCGAACAGCATTACAACACGTTCAAAGATCGCTTCGCAGCGTGGCCGATTCGCATCGAAGAGCTGTCGCGCTTCCGCTCCGCCAAGGAGGTGAGGGCGACGATTGCCGGACTTGAGGCGGGCACGGTCGACCTGGTGATCGGGACGCACAAACTGATTCAGCCCGACGTCAAATTCAAAGACCTGGGTCTCGTCATCATCGACGAAGAACATCGTTTCGGTGTGCGACAAAAGGAGCAGTTGAAAAAGATGCGCGCCGAGGTGGATGTGCTCACGCTAACCGCCACGCCGATCCCGCGCTCGCTGGCGATGAGCTTAGAGGGCATCCGCGATTTCAGCGTAATTGCTACCGCCCCACAAAAGCGTCTCGCCATCAAAACATTCGTCGCCAAAGGCGGTGACGGCATCATTCGTGAAGCGATTCTGCGCGAGCTCAAACGTGGCGGTCAGGTGTACTTTCTGCACAACGAAATCGAGACCATCGAGAACATGCGAGAGCGGCTGGAAGCGCTCGTTCCCGAGGCCCGCGTTCGCGTTGGCCACGGCCAAATGGGCGGCACCGAGCTTGAAGGCGTGATGCGTGACTTCTATCAGCAACGCTTCCAGATTTTGCTCTGCTCAACCATCATCGAAACTGGCATCGACGTGGCCAACGCCAACACCATTCTCATCAATCGCGCCGACAAATTTGGCCTTGCGCAATTGCACCAGTTGCGCGGTCGCGTAGGCCGCTCGCACCATCAGGCGTACGCGTATTTGCTCATCCCTGGCGAGGACGCAATCAGCCCTGACGCGAAGAAACGCCTTGAGGCGATCACCCAGCTCGAAGACCTCGGCGCGGGCTTCTACCTGTCGATGCACGACCTCGAAATTCGCGGCGCTGGCGAGGTGCTTGGCGACAATCAATCGGGTGAAATGCAGGAGATCGGCTTCGCGCTGTACAGCGAAATGCTCAACCAGGCTGTGCGCGCATTGAAAGCCGGCCGCGAGCCTGATCTTGATGAGCCGCTGGGCATCACCACCGAGGTGAACATGCACGTGCCCGCGCTGTTGCCCGCCGATTATTGTGCGGGCGTCCACGAGCGACTGGTGATCTACAAACGCTTGGCCAACTGTGAATCTGATGACGCACTAGACGACCTGAAAGAAGAGCTGATCGACCGCTTCGGGCTGCTGCCTGCACCCACCGAATCGCTCGTCGCTGCCCATCAACTGCGCATCGCGGGCAAGGCGTTAGGCGTCAAGAAAATCGACAGCGCCCCGGAGCGCACCATCATCTCGTTTAAGCCGAAACCGAACTTCGAGCCGCTCAAATTGATTGCACTCATTCAGAAAGATGGGCGATATCGTTTACACGGGCAGGACAAGGTCAAGATTGAGCGCCCGGTGCCGTTGCTCGCAGACAGGGCACGCATGGTGCGCGAGTTTTTCTTCGCATTGAAGTAGCCAAGCTTTATAGGAGCGGCCCTGGCCGCGATCACCCGTTCGTCAGCAAAGTGACATTCGCGGCCAAGTCCACTCCTACAGAAAATCAACGCGCTATGTACCGCTCCACACTGCCCCACGCGTCGGGCCACAGCGCCAGAGAACAAAACCGCAGCGCATGCAGCGATACACCCAACCGCAGCTGGCCTTTTGGCGAATCCGAAACTACCGGTCGCAAGTAGAACAACCCTCGCAGCAGCCGCTCGGCGGTGCAGGTTTGCAGTCCCGTCATTAATTTGAAATCGCCGCGCTCCAACTCACCGGTCATGAACATCACTCGCAGCGGTTGCAGCGCCGCCATGCGCAACTGCGAGTCTGCGCGATGGCTGTAGAGCGCCAGACACGCCGCGATGTGATCGGGCATCGTCTGCATGTCGAACCTCTGCGTCATGAACTGCGCCTAGTCGATGCACACGCTTAGAAAAAATCGATGAACTCGATGAGCCCACTCTCCGTGAAATTGCCGCCTCCGTCGGGATCACCTCGGCGCGTTTGATCCGCCTTGGCGAGTCGCGCGTAATATTCCGTTTGATTTCGTGCGAGCCGTCTGAGCGGCGACCCGATGCCGTTGGTCAGTCCCATCGCACACAACAGCAAGTGTGAATGCAGCCGCGCAACGCGCCCATTGCTGTCTTCGAACGGATGAATCCAGGCCGGACGGTGATGCGCTGCGGTGACGGCCAACACCGAGAGTTCGCCGTCGCGAACGGTGCCGTAGCACTGCGCGAATCGATCCAGAAATGCGGGAATCGATTGCGCACCTGGTTTGATGTGTTGGCCCGCACGCACCTCACGTGTTCGCAATTGGCCCGGTTGAAACAGCCTGCCGTCCGCACGCACGCAATCTTCTGGCGGTAACGATTCGAACAGAGAACGATGCAACGTCGTGATGGTTTCAGCCGACAACAACGCCCGCCACCCAACGGCGCCAGTTGCGGTTCGGCCGCCTGTTCAGCCTCCATGTGCGACCGCGCGATGCGCTGTTCGCGCTGCACATCCTGCTCAGACGAAAACTCGTACCGCATCGCCTGCTCAATCTCGATGGGCAACGTGTGCTGCCCATCAATCTTGTTCGTGTCATACGAATTCATCGACCGCAGCATCGGCCAAAGCGACAACATCACGCTGTGATCCGCCCGCCCAGCCGCCACCAACGTCAGCCTTTGTATCGCATGCGCACGCTCAGCCAACGCCTCGCGTTTTTCGCTAGCTGGCAGCAAAGGCTCAAATTTCGACGGGGCGCAGTACAGTTTTATTTTGGCGAATCTGAAATTGCTGTCAATACAATAAATTTCCCCGCCCCAAGGGGCGGGGTATTGCGAAGGGTGCCAGCGAAACGAATGCTTCGCCGCAAGCGGCGGGGAATTCAACCCTTAGAGATTAATCTACAAAGGGCATTTGCTAGAGCGCGAAGCGCTCTGCAATTCCGGTTTGTTCTTCGCCTGTCCCGAGCCGGTCTATCAGCACGTCCTTTCGGTATTGGGAAACGACCTCGCCTCGTATCCAATCAAGAATAGCTCACTTACTTTTTGTACTTATGGCTTGGGGCCGACAACGGACGGACAAGCCAGAGATTTGCTGCCGTCAACTACGAAAACGACCACTGTCCAGCAAGTGCAAATTGCGTTCAGTTCGCCGAAAGGTCTCCCCGAAGCGGGTGCCTACGAGAAAGCCATTCGCGCTGCGCTTGCCAAGTAGTCAAACGGACAACACGCGATTTTCGGCGAAGCCGACGAAACGTACGCGGTTAAGCAGCTTTTGCGCCGCGCTAATGTATTGGCCGGGCGGGCGACTGTTGAGCCGGGCGAGATTGCACTGCGCCTAACCTGCAAAGTGAGCCATCGCGGGTGTTTGCCGCCCAGTGCGGCGTCTGCGGCGGTCGATGAATGATGCCCGTCGGCTCGACTACGAGCGGGTGGACCCGACCCTCGAATGCGTCGGCATCCTGATGCATCGTGCTGTCGCCAGTCACGATCAACGCATCGCAGTTGCCACCGACACCGTGCACCTCCGTAAGCCCACCCGACATACACGATACACGGGGCGTGGCTAGGGGCCATGTCCTACACCCGTATCCGCCGATGGATGATGAGCAGGCTCGACGTCGTAGCTAAAAATAATTGTATGAAAAACCTGCATCGCGCAGTCGCACTACGCAACAGATTGGAGTCACGCATGAAATCTTTGGGTCTGACGCTCACCATTTTCACGCTCACTGGCGCGCTGGCAGCGCTCGACATGTCGGGCATGCATCGCGTGCAGCCCACGAGTGAAGAAGCTGTTCAACTTAAACCAAAGGCACGTGTCGAGCGTGCACTCGTGTCGTCAACAGCCCATGCTGCCGCAGCCGACGAAGACGACGATGAAGCGGATCCGGTCGTGGTCAATGCCTTTCTTTTGATGCCCCTCCCGACCCCACAAATGGTTGGCACCGCAGTTGCCGAGCCGCGCTACGACTAGCCGGACAACTTTCTACCAGGCGAGTTCCACGTACGCTGCGCAACGCGCAGTAAATGCGAAATTGGCATAACGGGGCTACCTGGGTAGGCCAGTTCTGACTCACCATCGTTAAGCAGCCTGATGTCTACGATAGATAGTGCGTGCCTAGCACTCATCAGCGTGCTGACCCATCAGGCAAATCCGGCCCATATGCAGGAGATTTATATGCAACCACACCAGACCAACTCACGCCGCTTCACCGCAATCGTTCTGCGCTGCATCGGAATTTCGCTGGCTTTCACGTTCGCGGGCCTCGCGCTGGCAGACCCGCCCATGCGCGTTGCACGGCTGGGTTATTTCAGCGGTGCCATCAGTTTTTCTCCCGCTGGCGAAACGACTTGGGTGGCGGGCACGCTCAACCGCCCAGTTGTCACCGGCGACCGACTGTGGGCGGATGATCGCGGTCGCGTCGAATTGCAAATCGGCAGTGCAATGGTACGCCTGGGCGCTCGCACACTGTTCACTTTGACCAACCTTGATGACCGCATCGCGCAAATGAATTTGCAGGACGGTACGATCCATCTGCGCGTGCGCCGACTGGAACGCAACCAGGTGGTTGAGGTTGACACGCCGAATCTTGCCTTTGTGATCCGTCAGGAAGGTGAATATCGGATAACCGTTGATGCCGCGCGCGACTCAACGGAGGTGCGCACGCGCAGCGGTCGTGCCGAGGTGTTCGGCAAAGGGGCGAGCTATACCGTCGGCTTGGGTCGTGCCTACCGGTTTTATGGTGCAGGCCTAACCGATTACGAGGTGCTGATGATGCCGCGTGCCGATGAGTTTGAACGCTGGTGCCAGGGCCGTGATCGCCGCTACGAAACATCGATTTCAGCACGCTACGTATCGCGCGATGTGATTGGTTATCAGGATCTCGACCAATATGGCAGCTGGCGTTCACTGCCGCAATATGGCAATGTCTGGACACCCACCCGCGTGGCGTCAAACTGGGCACCCTATCGCGACGGCCATTGGTCATGGGTCGAGCCGTGGGGCTGGACCTGGGTCGACGATCTACCATGGGGATTCGCAGTCTCGCACTACGGACGCTGGATCAACGACGCTGGACGCTGGGGCTGGGTACCCGGCCCGGTGACTGCGCGCGCAGTTTATGCGCCCGCGCTGGTCGCATTCGTCGGCGGCAGCAACTTTCAGGTCTCGGCTGCAAGCGGTAACGTGGGTGCAGTCGGCTGGTTTCCGCTGGGACCGCGTGAGGTGTACCGTCCCGCGTACGCGGTTAGCCGTGAGTATTTTACCAACGTAAATATCAGCAACACGACCATTAACAATACGACGATCATCAACAACTACGACAACCGCAACGCCACAACGGTGTTTGCCAACACCGTGTTTGTCAATCAAAGCGTGCCCGGCGCCATCGTGGCAGTACCAACCTCTACCTTTGTTCAGGCGCAGCCCGTCGCTCGTGCTGCCATGCGAGTGCCGGAAGCCGCGCTGATGGCGGCACCGGTGATCGCACTTGCAGCCGTTGCACCGATACAGTCGAGCGTGCTTGGAGCGGCGTCGCCGCGTTCCCTGCCGCCACAAGTCACCGAGCAACGGTTTGTTGCACAAAGTCAGCCACCCGCTGCGCCTGTCCCGTTCGCCGTACGCGAACGCGCGCTCGCCGCGAATCCTGGCAAGCCCGTCGAAACGGCGGTACTGGCCACGCTCAGGCCTCCGGCTGCGCCTCTGATGCGAGGCACGTCGGGCAATCCCGTAAGTCCGTCGGCGGCGATTGTTGCTCCCAGAGTAGAAATCGTGCCCGAGGCGCGCGCGGCGGGCGCGGCCATCGTTGCGCCGCCGCCACGCGCTCCCGGTGACCGAAGTGGCGTCGCCGAACAACGTGTGCCGCAATCAATCCCGCCCGCTGCGCAAGCTCAACCAGCGCCTACGCCTGCACCGGCTGTAGCGGTGCCGGGCAGCCGTCCGCCAGTCCCTGTCGCTCCGGACACGGCCAGACTTGGCAACCGACCCGTCGAGGCGCTTGGTCGCCCCGTGATTGCACCGCCTGCGCCTCTTGCGCAGCCAGCAACGGTCACCCCAGCGCCGCCGCCAATCATGTCAACCAGTCCGGGCAATCCGGCCCGTGAGCAACGTGACACGCCGCCCGCCCCGCTTCGCGCGCTGCCCTCGGCGCAACCTCAGGCCGCTCCTCCGGTAACGCCAGCCCAACCCGCTGCACGTGCTCCGGTCTCGGCTGTCCAGGATGCAGCAAGACCCGGCATTAGGCCTACCGAGAGCATGGGTCGACCGGCTGCCGCGCCGCCCGTTACGCCCGACGCTGTGGCAACGCCACCGCCAACGCCCACGCGTCCCGGCAACTCTGGGCGCGAACAACGCGAGACGCCAGCAGCTGCTACACCGAACACGCCAGCACGCACCATGCCACCGCCACAATTGCCGCCACCCGTTGCTCCGCCGCCGCCCATCGTACCTACCCCCCCGGTCGCAGCGCCGCAACCCGCAGCCCGGGCACCTGCGCCTCCTGCGCCGGACGCACCGAGGCCGGGCAACAGGGCGTCCGAGGCACCCGGTCGACCCGTGCTCGCGCCACCGGCAGCAGCGGCCCCGTCGGCACCGGTAGCAGCGCCACCGGCGTCGGCACGGCCGGGTAATCCCGGTCGCGAGCAACGCGACGTGCCGCCCGCTGCCCCGACCGTGCAGGCAGCGCCAGCGGTACCGGCGCGGCTGCCGCCAGCGGCGCGGCCACCGCAGCCGCCTGCTGCGCCTGCCGTCGAACCAGCCGCGCGACCGGGCGAACCCCCTGCGGCGGCGGTGCCAGCCAAGCAGGCCAGCGCTGAAAAACGACCCAAGATCATCGAAGAGAAGAGAGATGAAAAAGTAGACGATGAGGGCAACCCGTTGCCGAACGACAAGCAAAGAAAGCGCCAATAGCGCCTTCGGCCAGAGGTTCGTATAGCGTAGCCGTTTGTTTAAGGTCCGCGCTGGCCACGTCCCATTGCGGTTAACGGCACGGGCAAATTCCACCTTACACTACGTAGATGACAAGATCAGGAGAATCGGGATGAGAAAGCTATTTGCCGCGATGGCCGTCACGCTTGCTGCGACGCTCGCTCACGCGGAGTACCCCGAGCGCGCCATTACTTATGTCATTCCTTTCGTCCCTGCAGGTGAGAGCGATATCGCCGCACGCCTGCAGGGCAAGGTGGCCGCCAAGCTGACCGGCAAAGACTTTCTGGTGCAGAACAAGCCCGGCGCGGGCGGTGCCGTGGCCTGGGCGCAGTTGAATTCCCTGCCTGCCGACGGCTACACCGTCATGGGCACCAATCTGCCGCACATCCTGCTACAACCGCTCGAAGCACAGGCACAGTACAAGACCGAAGACGTCATCAACGTATTTTTCTTTCATTTCACGCCGGACGCGCTGGTGGTCGCCGCCGATTCCCCGTTTAAGACTTTTGCCGATTTTGCGGCGGCGGCGAAAGCCGATCCGGGCAAGCTGAATGTGGCGGGCAGCGCCACCAACTCGCCTGCCCATATGGCCACAGCGCGACTTGAGCTTCAGGGCGGCATGAAGGTCACCTACATCCCGCTCAAGGGCACCGGCGAGATCATCACCCAGTTGCTGGGCAAACATGTGGATGCGGCGATGACCTTCACCACGCTCGCCATCGCCAACAAGGAAAAGACCCGCGTGCTTGCTGTAGGCACACCGAGCCGCCTGGCCCAGTTTCCCACTGCGCCCACCTTCAGGGAGCTGGGATTTGACTGGGTCGATGGTGCCTATCGCGGCGTTGCCGTGCCGCGGGCGACACCCGAGCTTGTACGCAGGCAGGTGTCCGATCTCTTCGCAAAAATCAACAAGGACCCAGAGCATCGCAAGCAGATGACCGACGCCGGTTTCGAGCAGATCGACATCACCTACGATCAGGTGCCCGCATTCCTGAAACTCCGCGCTGAAAACTCGCTGCCGCTGGCGCGCAGGCTCGGCATGATCAAGTAAACGCACGCCGATCAGCGCGGCGTGGATGCGGCCTCAGCGCAGCGCCTTCGCCCACGCCTCGTAGCGCGCTTTGGTTTCGTCATTCGGCGGATAGAGGCCAAGCAGCGGCAGCCCTGCATCAACCTGCGTCATGATCCAGCCTTCGAGGCGTTCCTGCTCCACGGCTGCGGCAACCACGTCATCGAGCAAGGCGGCGGGAATCAACACCGCACCGTCGCTATCGACAACCACGATGTCGTTCGGGAACACCGCCACACCGCCGCAACCAATCGGCTCTTGCCAGCTCACGAAGGTGAGGCCATTGACCGACGCCGGGGCGGCGGTGCCCTGACACCACACCGGAAGCCCGGTGCCGAGCACGCCGTCGAGATCGCGCACCACGCCATCGGTGACCAGCGCTGCCACGCCGCGCTTTTGCATGCGTGCGCAGAGGATGTCGCCGAAGATGCCAGCATCGGTGGTGCCCATGGCGTCGACCACAGCGACGGCCCCCTGCGGCATCGCCTCAATCGCTGCGCGCGTGGATGTCGGTGAGCCCCAGGAGGCAGGCGTTGCCAGATCTTCACGCGCAGGCACGAAGCGCAGCGTGAAAGCGCGCCCGATCACACGCGGCTGCCCCGACCGCAACGGTTTCGCGCCGCGCATCCAGATGTTGCGCAAGCCCTTCTTCAAGAGCACCGTAGTCAGCGTCGCCGTGGTCACGCCCTGAAGCGTGCGCACAATGGCCGGGTCGAGAGGCAGCGGATCAACGGCCATGGAATAAGTCCTTCAAAGCAGGCGAAAAAATACGGGTATGTTCCCGTATTTTGCGCGAACGCGCGGCTGAGTGGTGATCGCCGGTTCGCTGATCGCTACAGCGAACTAATCTGCACCTTGCGCCACTTGATGACGCCGCCCGGCGCGTCTTTCGGGCCATTGCCGAATTGCAGCGCGAAGGGGCCGCTCGCGAATTTGCTGTCCTGCACGTCGACCGTTTGCACGCCGTTGAACTCGACGATCAGGCGGTTGCCTTTGGCGGTGATGACGAAGGAGTTCCATTTGCCACCGGCCTTGGGCATCGGGACCACTTTGGCAATATCGACGATGGCTGCGGTGCCGTAATTCGGATCGGGACGCTGGTCGTAAATATTGACCTCGTATGAGTTCGCCGCCGTGACATTTTTGCGATCAGACAGGCGCAGGAAAACGCCGCTATTGGTGGTGTGATCGGCCCAGAATTCAGCCTTGATCTGGAAGTCCTTGTAGCTGTTCTTCGACACCAGATAGCTGGCCACGCTTGCTTTGTCAGCGACGATGGCGCCGTTCTCGGCGCGCCAGTTGGCGTCGCCGACACGATCAAAATTGTCAAGGCCCGATGCGCCGTCAACCAGCGTAGTCCATCCCGGTTGGCTGGGCATACTGGAGCAGCCGAGCAACATGGCGGCGACGACGAACAGCGCTATCCTGATAGCGGGGGCGAGTTTCATTTTGATCTCCTTGGTGTGACAAGCTTTAGTGCTTGTCGTGGCGTGATTGTGCATCACTTGCCAGCGAAATGGTGGGGTTGCGCAGCCTTACTTCCGGTTGGCTGCGTCTTCTCGTGTGGCAACAACTCTAAACTGAAACCTCGCATGCCTGCGGGATACAACCCGTTTTACCGATAAAACCGACTTTATGCATAAACGCGGCTGTGTCCCCTATGTACGATGACTTTCAGGTTAGAGCTGTTAATTTTTCAATCCGGCGTGGACGGAGTCTGCTGACGACGATCCTGTCGCAACCCCGCAGGGTGTTGTCTCGTCGCCTGCATTCGCGGCGCTGGCAATGAAAAAGCGCCTTGAGGGCGCTTTTTCTATTGCGCTTAAGAGCGCTGTGCTGCGCTTACGCGCATTTGCAAAAGTTAGCAGAGCTGGAAAATAAATTCGTTCGGAATAGCAACCTCCAATCGTTTCATCGGGGACAAGCGAACCTTAGCACTTATTGCTGCGAAGATCAAATTTTTGTCTCCAGGTCATTGCACCCTGCGCGATGCGCGTTGCCCGCAGCCACGAATTCGCTTCGCCCCTTGCGGGCAGCTTGAGCGATCAGCGGCGTGCGCTATGCTCGTTAACATGAATGCGCAACACTTTATCCCCGGCAAAGACGCCTCGCTTGAATCGACCATCGAGACGCTAACCGGCAAGCTTTTGGCGCTCGGCTTTCACATCGAGGAGCGCAGTTGGTTAAACCCGGTCGACGGCATCTGGTCGGTGCACATTCGGGATCGCGATTGCCCGTTGCTGTTCACCAACGGCAAGGGCGCGACAAAGCTCGCCTGCATGGCCAGCGCGCTCGGCGAATATTTTGAGCGCTTGTCGACCAACTATTTCTGGACCCACTATTACCTCGGGCCGGTGATTGCCGCGCGACCTTACGTGCATTACCCGCAGGAAAAATGGTTTGCGGCGACCGACGACGGCAGTTGGCCCGGGGCGATATTGAACCCGGAGCTGCACGCGTTCTATAACCCCGACGGCACGATCAACGCTACGAGCCTCGTTGAGTTCAATTCCGGCAACGTCGAGCGCGGCATTTGTGCCATTCCGTATGTGCGTGAGCGCGATGGTGCGGTGACCTATATCCCGGTCAACATCATCGGCAATCTGTACGTGAGCAACGGCATGTCGGCTGGCAACACACAGGCCGAGGCACGCACCCAGGCGCTGTCAGAAATTTTCGAGCGGCACATCAAGGGCCGCATCATCGCCGAAGGCATCTGTCTGCCTGACGTGCCGGAGACGGTGATCGCGCGCTATCCGCGCATCGCCGCAGGTATTGCCGCATTGCGCGCGGCGGGCTTTGGCATTCTGGTGAAAGATGCGTCACTGGGTGGGCAATATCCGGTGATGAATGTGACGCTGTTGCACCCGGACGATCAAGGTTGCTTCGCCAGTTTTGGCGGCCATCCGCGTTTTGAAATTGCGCTGGAACGTGCGTTGACCGAGCTGCTACAGGGCCGTGCGCTCGACTCGCTGGCGGGCTTTCCGCCGCCCGGATTTGATCTCGACGAAGCGGCGAGTTCGATGAACATCGAAATTCACTTCGTCGATTCGAGCGGTGTCATTCACTGGAACTTCCTCGGCGACACGCCTGACTATGAATTCTGCGACTGGAACTTCGGCACCACCACCGCCGAAGACTACGCCTGGGCCGTGGATCGCATTCACAAGGACGATTACGACATTTACATCGCCGACTTCACGCATCTGGGCGTCTACGGTTGCCGCATCCTGGTGCCGGGCATGTCGGAGATTTATCCCATTGACGATCTGGAGCATGAGAACAACAGTGTCGCCAATCACTTCCGCGAGGCCGTTCTCAATCTCACCGATCTGGATGATGATGAGTGCGCCGATCTGCTCGCCACCCTGAACGAATCCGGGCTCGCGGATGTGCGTCCGTTGCCGCTGTTGATTGGCATGGCGGCAGACGCCGATTCCTTCTGGGCCGACCTGCGTGTGGGCGAGCTCAAGACGCTGCTGGCACTCGCCATTGGCGACAGAGAAGCCACGCTGGAAGGCTGCGACTGGATTCGCCATTTCGATCAACTGAATCCGAAGCGGCGTATCGTTTACGCCTGCATTGAGCAGCTCATCAATCTGGACGATTTGGGCGACGTGAAATCGTATCTGAACGCGCTCGCCTTGCTCTACGGTGCCGATACGGTGCAGCAAGCGCAGACGCTTCTCGCGAAGAAGAACCGCTTCATGGGACTCTCGGCACCGGGGCTCACGATGGACGGTTGTGTGATGCACGGCAAGTTGCTCGCGGCGTATGACAAGCTGCATGCGCAAGCCAAGTAGGAGCGGCATACAGTTCATTCCACTTCTATTTCAAAACAGCATTGATTTTTGACGCAGATTAACGCGGATTTAACACAGATTGCCGCAGATTTTTTGAATATTCTCCATTACAGACAATCAAGAAAATCTGCGGTCATCGGCGTCGAATCTGCGCGAATCTGCGTCGGAAAATTGAGCCTATTTATTTCCGTAACGACGTAGAAACGGAATCAGATGGTCCGCGAAAACGTTCGCTCCCAGCCTTCACCGGGGCGGCGATGTACTCAGCGATACCCTTGCAGCAACCGCCATCGTGCGCTACCTGGTCAGGCGAATGGTCAGCGGCGCGTTGACGGTGTCGTCGGTCTCGTTAAACACCGTCAAATACTTGAGTTTCTTGCGCAGCGCGACGTCGTCCCAGATCTCGGTGAACTCGCTGCGATAGTTGAAGTACAGCGTCGGCGGTTGATGATGACTGCGACTGATGATGCGCTTGATCGCCTCGGCATCGGGATGCTTGAAAATTGCGCCGCTGCTGCTGATCAAAAAGCGTGGACTGTCAAGCAACGCCAGCAGCGCATCGGTGGTGTTGCCCTTGCTGCCGTGGTGCGCAATCTTCACCGCGTCAACCTGCAAGCGCTCGACGCCGCGCGCCGCAAGCAGTCGCGACAGCGATGCGACAACGGCGTCAGGATGGGCGTCGCCCAGGAACAGCGCGCTCATGCCCGCGTACTCCGCCAAAAATGCGATGGTCGCGCCGTTGGCGGCGGCATTGTCAGGGCGTGATTGCCGTTCGAGCTCGGCATCGATGCCCGGTGTCGACCCGAGCAGTCCGTCATCAGGCAGATATTTCTTCTGCGTCGCCAGCGCTTCCCACGCGGCGTCCAGGTCACCCGGTGCGAAGTTTTTGACGTCTTTTTCCCACGCCTTTTTCATCTTCTTAAGCTTCGCCGGTGTCGGCGACAACAGCGTGATGCGAAAGTCGTCGGCAAGCTTGACTGTGGGCAGCTCGCCCTCATCGGGAACGACGATGGTCTTGTGGTCAAACTCCGCATTCCATTTGGCAGACCCCATGCGCGCTTCAATCAGCGCGCTGAAAAACTCGCCTTGATTGCCGCCCAGATTTTGATCCTGCAAATGCTTCCAGCCGTTGAACCAAACGTCTTTCGTGTCGAACTTCCAGGTATTCTTTTTCGGTGCGAACAGGCGCACCAGCCCATCGACGTGATCGGTGTCGACATGAGTGAGCACAATTAACTCGAAGGTGGACGCGCCGTCTTCAAGTTGCGCGATGCGCGATTCGAGCGACTCCCAGCGGCCAATCGGCCCGCCATCAATCAGGATGCGCCGGGTGCGCGTCGCCGTGCCGTATTCAAGCCACAGACAATCGCCGTGCGCCGCGCGCAGCATTTCAATCTGAAAAAACTTCTTCGTTGGCATGACGCTTCTCCCTCACAGTTTCCAGTCGGCGTCGCCGTACGCCACCACGCACAGCGCCATGGGCAGACTATCGAGCAACGCCTGTCTTTTGGCATCGCGCAAAATCTCACCGAACTGATCGTTATCGGCCGTGCGACCGCGTTGATCGACCAGTTTTTTAACCATCGATGTGCCCACGGCAACCGCATGTTCACCAAACACCGTGGCGATGGTGGACAGCACAATGGCCGCCCCCGCCATGCGGAAATTGCGCACATGATTGCCAAACTGCTGCGCCGTGCCCGCCACGTCGCAGCCGAGCAGCAACACCATCGGCGGTGCCGCATTGGGCATCCGCACATGGATCGGGATCGGCATGCCGCCCGCCGTTTTCGTCGGTTTGCCGTAAGTCAGCAGCCGCAACGTGCTCATCGGCTGATTGCCGATTTCCAGTTTCGCATTGAGGTTGATGCCGTCATGATGCGGGAACGCCACCAGCAGTTGCGGCGAGTTTTTCTGCACCGCCGCGCTCCAGTCGTCCCAGGTCTTGACTTCGACGACCTTGCCATGGACTGATGCCCGCATCGATTTGAGCAGCGCCTTGACGCTCGCCGGCTTGACCCGGTTGCTGTAACCGACCACCGCGCTGTCAAGGATGTTGAGCGTATCGCGCTCGGCGCTGACTTCACTTTGCACAATCAGCGCCGCGTTGTCGGGGTTCTCCTGCGTGCTTTCAAACACATGCCGCTCGATCACTTTGCGGATACCCCAGAAGCCCATCGGGCAGACGTGCTTTGACGGGTCGGTGCGGCCGGGGCAGGTCGTCTTGCAGGTGCCGCTCTTCAGCCCATCGCGAAAGTCCGGGCACACGGTGGCGATGCTGTCGTCGGGCATGCCGTAGTCGTAGACAAATTCGATCGGCACCACGGCGTCGGAGCGGGTGCTGACAATCTGGATGTGGGTGACCGCATCGAGGGTGACATCGAGCCCGCCGACGGCGGTTTTGGCAATCTGATCCTCAATGAGCGACCGGAATAGCTCGGTGCCCAATCCCGCGAGATTGACCAGCAGCTTCGGGTTTTCGCCCTTGTCGAGTCCGTCTGCGTAATCGCGCACATTGCTGGCCACTGCGGAGAGCTCAACGTTAATCGCCTTGACCACTTCATCAATGGCGGTCAAATCCTTCGCCCACGCGCGCCTGTCCGACAGCGCGGTCATGCGCGGTGTGTGCTGGCCATCGTGGTTGCACACCATCGCCAGATCAAAGCGGGGTCGCTGCTCAAGCGCCGTCCAGTCGCGACGAACCAGAGCCTCATCGCGCAGGGTGATTCTTTGCGTCGCTACCCTGCGCGCGCCGCGCTTGACCAACACCCGCGCCTGCATCAGCGCGGTTTGCAGAATGCGGCCGCGATGCACGATGGTGATGCGCGCCTCAAACGCTCCGGCAGCCCTCGGCGTGAACAGAAATTCGGCCTCACTGCTTGCGCCGAGTACCGGGAGATGAATGTCGGCGAGCAGCGGCGCGGCAAACTGAAGCGGCTCGAAGAACATGACCTGCAAGCGATGGCCGGTCTCATTCGGCGGCAGCTTGTGATCGGGAAAGGCCACGTTGCTGCTGACCCAAAGCGCGTCGGCGACGTCGCCAATGCGAATCCTCGCCAGTACCGCTTCACCGACCGCGAAGGCGTCGTGAATCTCCTTTAATGGGTTGCTGGATTCATTGCGGTCGCCACCAAAGCAGCGCTGCTGAATGAAGCGGGCCGAGCGTGTTGCAGCGACCGCTTTCGCATTGGCGACGCGCACCACGTCTGCGAGTTCGGTCATGGCCGCAGCCTCCCCGCTTTCATGGGCGAACTCAAAGGTGGGTGCCGACGCGGCCATCGCTTCGCGCAAGGCACCCTCGCCCGCGCGCGGCGATGGGCTAGGCCGCGCGCCATGCGTCAGCAGCGCGCGTGATCGACCACCCAGAGCAGCCGTGGCCCCTGACCGCAGCGCCTCTATTCGCTTGCCGAGTTTTTCTACCTGAGCACTGACCTGACTGGCGTCGATCAATTCGCGACTGGCGAACAATTGCGCAGCACGACCGAAGGCTTGCCACAGCGCGGCGTCAATCGGCGCGTTGTGCGACAGATCAAAGCACATGCTGTTCACCTGATCAGCCAACCGCACGGCGTCGCCCGGGGGCGCTATCGCTACGCCGCTCGCCGACACCCGCGCCGCAACCGCGACGATCAGCGGCCACGCGCTCTCCATAGAGTCCCCGCCCAAGCCCGCGACCATGACCAGCGTGGCGCGCAGGCGAAGACCACTTTGCAACAGCGCTGCCAGCGCCGCTGCGATGGGCAGCGATAACACCAGGATTTCGCAGCGATCATGGGCGCGGCCCGCAGTCACAAAGCGAAACGGCCAGTTCGCGGGATCAAAGCTTCGCCGATCTCGAAGCGGCACGGCAAGGGCGTCCGACGCAAGCGTGGACACGGTGAACGGCAGCCGCCACTCGGATCGGCCTTTGAACGCAGGTTCGGGGGCAATGCAGAGGCCGTCGATCTCAGTGATCGTAGCAAGCCAACGTGACCAGATCGCAAGCTCATGGACGGGCGAGTCGATCAGCGTCAGCCGAATGGGGTTTGCGCATTCGCTACGAATTCTTGACCATCTGTCCGCCGCGTCACGTGCACTGGTCGCGCCGGTTAAATCGCCTGTCGGTAGCTGCCACAGTAGTCGCGAACCCAGGCCACCGGCATTGCCTGCGGCGAGGTGCGTGGGTGTCAGGACGCGCGCCGTCCGGTCAGCCCGCAGCACACCCACGGCGGCCAACGCGCGCGCGAATGCGTGGTCGTCGAGATCAATGCTCCAGCGCTTTAGATGCAGCCGATCCATCACAGGCTCCCGATTGCGACGCGCACTACAACGGGTACTGCGGCAACGGCAACTGCGTCACCGGTGGCAGCGTCAGTTGCGCGCGCACGCGCAGCGCCGCATCGGAGAGCGCGTAGCCCCAGTTAATCAACTGCCCCTGCCGCTCGGGCTCAATCTTTGCCAGTCGCGTCGGTTCCGCCTCCAAAGAGAGGCTCGTCGCGTTATCGATTGCCAGCGCGTTGGCGGCCTGATATTTACCGATCCGGGTGCCGATGCCCCAATAGCCACCGCGTCTGCGCCCGGCGTCGAACTCGTCAATCACATGACGCTTTCGCAGCGCCCGCGTTTGATCAATCAATATGTCGCGCACCCGACCGAGCTGGCTGAACGGATCGCCGCGCACCGATGGCTCGGTAGCGAACGGCGCACCGGCGTCGCTGATCAGTGCGATGTCGATGTGGCCGATCAGCGACTCAAGGCCCATGTTGTCGTAGATGCCGCCATCGGCGAGAATGATTTTTTTGCGTAGGGAGTCGACGTCGTCCGCCAGGCCGCCGAGGCCGCCTTCGTCCTGCCAGTCGGCCGGGTCAGTGTTCAAAATGATCGGCGAGAAGATCGGCGGAAACGCGCTCGAGGCGGTGACCGCAGCGGCCAGTGTGAGCTCGGTGTGGCGCGATACGCCAAGCCGGGAGTCGGCGATGTAGTCCTGACGCATGCGAAAGTTGCGCCCGGTTTGCATATTGGTTGCATAGAAAATAAACGTTGGGTTGCCGTCCACGTCCGGTGCCGGGATATCGCGCAACAGGGTGTCGCCGAAGAGCGCGTCTTCGTAGTGCCCGCGCAAGTAATCGCCCGCGCTTTTGAACGGCGTAATCCAGCCCAGAATGCCCGCTTCGATGTCAGCGCTGTCAGCACAAAATGTCTGCGTCGGAGTAACAATTTCGCTGACGAAATTGGCCGCACGTCCATCGACAAACTGCAAGTTTTTCCAGCGACTGGCCACAATCCCAGCGAGGATCGAGCCACCGGAAACGCTGGTCACGCGATCCAATTTGCCGAGCAGCCCGGCGTCGTTGAGCCGCCACAAACTACCCAGACTGAACAGCGTCGCGCGAAAGCCGCCGCCCGACAGCGCGATACCCAGGGTGGAACCGTTGATGGCCATAATCGATCTCCCCTCATGTTCGTGATGCTTGGGTCGCCGCAGTCGACAACGAAAAACACCCCGTCTAGACCCTTAAGGACGCAACGCATGCGGAAATTGCGCCAGCGCCTGTTGCCTGCGCACGCCTATTCACGGATGCGTCCGACACTAGTAACTCTTCGCCAGCACATCCATTAAAGCCCATTCAATTGGGACTTGGCACGTGAAAAAACGGAAAATCGACATTCTGCGAAATTTGCAGAAACGCCCAATTGATACGGTACTCTCAGACAAAAGCTGATAGCGAAAACTGGTGCTTGGTTAGGCCGATTGAGTCGATAACAGCCGTTCCGCGCGAAGCATGCCGCCTGCGGATAGCGCGCCAAGGCCCAGAAAGCCCTTGTGAGCATCTTGAAGCCGCAAGAGCGCTACATTGCCGTCCGGTTTGGCGTCCGAAGCCTCAGGAGCCTGATTTGCCGTTTCCGTCCGCACCGCCACAACTTTGCCGTTGCAAATATCAATCGCCTGCTGCGCCGTCAAATCGAGCGACGGCAATTCGGCGACCAAAGATTCCGTGGGCAACAACCAGCTGAGACGCGTGGCGTCATCCGTTTCCATCCACGCCTCAAGCGGATGCGCGGCGGCCAGATCGAATCCGCCAGTTCGCGTACGGCAAAGGCCAGCCAGGTGACCCACTGTGCCCAGGGCCAGCGCGATGTCTACAGCGAGCGTTCGGATGTACGTGCCCTTGCTGCAACGAACGTTGATGGCGAACTCTTGCAGTTCAGAACGTGCTGCAACCAATTCGACGGAGTAGATTTCAACAACGCGTGATTTGATCTTGACGGCTTGACCGGCGCGCGCATATTCGTACGCTGGTTTGCCATCAATTTTCAGGGCAGAGTAGATCGGCGGCACCTGCACGATCTTGCCGTGAAATTGGGCGAGCATTGCCTCGAAGGTCGGCGCGTCTATCAGCACATTACTGCGAGCGGTGATTTCGCCTTCTGCGTCTGCTGTCGTCGTCGCAACGCCCAGCTTGACGGTCGCAAAGTAACCTTTGTCTGCATCAAGCAGACGCTGCGCAAACTTGGTAGATTCGCCGATGCAGATCGGCAGCAAGCCCGTCGCCAACGGATCAAGCGTGCCGGTATGCCCCGCTTTTGTTACGCCCAACGTCCTGAATATTCGTCGTAGCCGGGATACGACTGAAAACGAGGACATGCCCGCTGGCTTGTCCACCAGCGCGACGCCGTGCAGGGCCATGACGCGAATTACTTGGGGTTTTCGGCAGCGCTGACCGCGCTGTCATCGGGTGCAATGACGCGCGCATCATCGGGTGCAACCACACGTGCGTCATCAGCCCGCGCCGTATCAATCAACGCAGTCAGTCGCATGCCGTCTTCAAATGATTTATCGTATTCAAAGCGCAGATTCGGCGCTTTGAATATCGACAGGCGCTCGGCAATACCGTGCCGCAAAAAACCGTTGACGCTCTTGAAGCCAGCATCGGCCGCAGACTGTCCCGCGTAGCCTTCAGGATGCACGTAGCGCACCATCGCGTGCGACAGGTCGGCGGTCACCTCCACTTGCGTGATGGTGACGCCCTTGACGCGCGGGTCGCGCACCTCAAGCGAAAGCATCTGCGCAAGTTCGCGTTGAACCTGCTCGGAGACTCGTAACGCGCGCGGAGAAAAGCCTTGCTTCATACCTTAGTCTGCCGCGCGTTCGTGAAATCCGGTGCTCGTGGCGAGAACCCCTGTTTCATTGCCATGCCTTACTGCTTTGCTGCTTTACTGCGCCAGAGAGCGTTGAACTTCAACGATTTCGTAGATCTCGAGCTTGTCGCCCTCTTGAATCTCGTTGTAATTCTTAAGCGACAGACCGCACTCGTAGCCTTCTTTGACTTCCTTGACGTCGTCCTTGAAGCGCTTGAGCGAATCGAGCTCGCCAGACCAGACAACAACATTGTCGCGCAGCAAACGCACCAGGGCACTGCGCTTGACCACGCCTTCGAGCACGTAGCAACCGGCAATCGCGCCAATCTTTGAGATGCGGAACACCTGACGAATTTCGACCACACCGAGTGCGCTTTCCTTTTGCTCTGGAGCGAGCATGCCGGACAGCGCATCGCGAACGTCATCCACGGCTTCATAAATGATGTCGTAGTAGCGAATTTGCACGCCTTCATTCTCAGCAAGCTTGCGGGCGGCCGCATCGGCCCGCACGTTGAAGCCGATGATGATGGCCTTTGATGCGGCAGCCAAATTCACATCAGATTCGGTGATGGCACCGACCGCGCTGTGAACCGTTTGCACACGAACCTCAGATGTTGACAGTTTGCCCAGCGCATAGGACAAGCCCTCGTACGAGCCCTGCACGTCAGCCTTGATGATGAGCGGCAGCAATTTGGTTGCCGCTTCGCCCATGTTGGCGAACGCGTTTTCGAGTTTCGAAGCTTGCTGTCTGGCGAGCTTGACGTCACGGTATTTGCCCTGACGGAACAACGCGATTTCGCGCGCTTTACGCTCGTCACCCAACACCAGAATGTCGTCACCCGCACCTGGCACATCCGACAAGCCCTGAATTTCAACAGGGATCGCGGGGCCTGCCGTGACGATGTTCTTGCCGTCTTCATCACTCATCGCGCGAACACGACCGAACACCGAACCCGCCAACACCATATCGCCACGCTTCAACGTGCCACTGGTGATCAACACGGTAGCCACGGGGCCGCGACCTTTGTCGAGTCGGGCCTCGATCACGATACCGCGTGCTGGCGCATCGATTTGCGCTTTAAGCTCAAGCACTTCAGCTTGCAGCAGAATCGTTTCCAGCAACGAGTCGATACCTTCGCCGGTCAGCGCAGACACCGGAACGAAGATGGCTTCACCGCCATACTCTTCGGGCACTACACCTTCGGTGACCAGCTCTTGCTTGACGCGCTCTTGATTCGCACCCTGCTTGTCGATTTTGTTGACAGCAACGATGATCGGCACGCCCGCGGCTTTCGCATGCGCGATAGCTTCTTTGGTTTGCGGCATCACACCATCGTCGGCTGCAACCACCAAAATCACAATGTCGGTGACCTTGGAGCCGCGCGCGCGCATTGCCGTAAAGGCTTCGTGACCTGGCGTATCAAGGAAGGTGATGATGCCGCGCGGCGTGGTGACGTGATACGCACCGATGTGCTGCGTGATCCCACCTGCTTCGCCGCTGGCAACGCGTGCGCTGCGAATCTTGTCGAGCAGTGAGGTTTTGCCATGATCGACGTGGCCCATGATGGTCACGACCGGAGGGCGAGTTTCCATCTTCGCGTCAGAGTCGGTCGCGTGATCGGTCAACGCAGAATCAGGATCGTCGTCCTTCGCCGCAACCGCAACGCGGCCCATTTCCTCAACCAGAATCATCGCGGTATCGCGATCAAGCACTTGATTGATGGTGACCA
Organism: Burkholderiales bacterium; assembly: GCA_043758415.1. GTDB lineage: Bacteria > Pseudomonadota > Gammaproteobacteria > Burkholderiales > Casimicrobiaceae > Casimicrobium. The sequence goes on along the minus strand of JAYVNO010000207.1, from coordinate 3,752 downwards.
TCTGGCCCATCTTCATCATGCTCTTGATCAGTTCAGCGGCCTTGATCGACATCTTGTGCGCGAGCTCGCCCACGGTGATGGTCTCGGGCACCACGATCTCTTTAAGGATTGCGTCCGACTGATCAACCTGCGTCGTTTGCTCAGGGGCTGAACTACGTTTGCCGGCATGTCCACGGCCACCACCACGTGTACCCGCCTTCCATGCCCCAGCTTTTGCCGCGTCAGGCGGCGCATCGCGAGTCTTCATGACCTTTTTACGAGCAGCGTCTTCCTGCCACGCCGCTGGCTTTTTGTCACCCGGTTTGGCGACGGCAGGACGCGCCGTACCCGGCGCGCCCTTGGCATCAGGCTTGACACCCGGCTTGGTCGGACGATGCAGGGTGTTTTCGGTCGACTTAGGTTTTGGCGGCACCGGGGTCATATCAACGCGCTCACCGATGCGCGAGCGATTGGCAATGACCGCTGCCGATGGTGCCGATTTGGTGGGCACGGACGCGATTGCAGGAGTGGCAGCCTTAGCCGATACAGGTGTTGCGGCTTGTAGTTCCGCAGCTGGCTGCGCGGTTACAACACCAGCAGCCAGTACGGCCACCTTGGCAGGAGCTATTGGTTTAATCAACGCAGCGGCACCGATCATCGGTGCTGGCGCGGCGCTCGTAACAACGGGTGGTGTTGGCACTGATTCCGTTGCCGCGACAGCGTCTGGTAGCGTAACTTCAGAGGCAACGGCTTGTGCCTCATCGCTTGCGGGCTTTGCGTTCGCGGCATGGGTTGCTTCACCCGCTTCCGCGCGTGCGGCCACGCGATCTTGCTTTTGCTTCTGTTCGTTCTCCTGAATCTCGCGCAACGCATTGCCGCGCTGTGCTTCCGCTTCGCGCGATGCGATTTCTTCTGCGGACAACAGAGGCTTAGCAGTTGTTGTTGGCGCATCAACTGCGGCAACCGCAGGCGCTGCGGTTTCAGTTACACGCGTCACGAGCACGCGCTTTTTTCGCACTTCTACCTGCACGGTTCGCGAGCGACCCGTAGCGTCTGCAGTACGCAGTTCGCTGGTCGATTTACGCACAAGCGTGATTCGCTTCCCCGCGCTCTCGTCTGCTCCACCATGTTGCTTGCGCAAATACTCAAGTAGCTTGCCTTTATCGGAGGCCGACAAATCCGCGTCCATTGAAGCTGCGTTAACACCCGCGGCGCCAAGCTGTTTCAGCAGTGCTTCTGGACTCAAATTTAGTTCGCCCGCGAACTCAGTAACCGTTGTTTTAGTGATGCTCAAGCGGCCCCCTCGTGTTACTGCACCGCCGCGAACCAGGATTCGCGAGCACGGGCAATCAATTGTGTTGCTGCCTTGGCGTCCGAGCGGCCCATCATATGGCGCTCCTCATCCGTCAAGTCAGAAAGGTCGTTGTCGAGGAGTGCGCGCGCACGCTCCTCGGGTAGCACGCGAATGGCGCACAGTTCATCAGCCGCAAGGTCACCCAACGCGTCACGCGTGGTGATGCCGAAGCGGGAGAGTTTCATGAGCAATTCAGTGTCCACGCCTTCCAGCGTTTTCAGATCATCCGAAGCATTCTCAAGTACTTCCTCTTTCGCGATTTCGTCAGTCAACGCGGCGTTACGAGCGCGCGTGCGCAGTTCTTGCACGGTGTCTTCATCGAACGCTTCAACCGCCTGCAATTCAGCGACTGGCACATAGGCAACCTCTTCAACCGTCGAGAAGCCTTCGTCCACCAGAATTTGCGCGACTTCTTCGTCAACGTCAAGCTTTGCCATGAACGCATCGCGCAACCGAATCGACTCAGCTCCCGCCTTCGTCGCCGACTGCTCTTCACTCATCAGATTTAACTGCCACCCGGTCAACTCGGACGCGAGGCGAACGTTTTGACCGCCTTTGCCGATAGCCAGCGCGAGGTTGTCTTCGTTAACGACTACATCCATCGCGTGGCGCTCCTCGTCAACAACGATGCTCGTGATTTGAGCCGGAGCCAGCGCGTTGATAACAAACTGTGCGGTGTCTTCTGCGTACAGAATGATGTCGATGCGCTCACCGGCCAACTCGTTAGTTACAGAGTTAACACGTGAGCCACGCATGCCAATGCAAGTGCCTTGAGGATCAAGACGCGGATCGTTCGACTTCACTGCAATCTTGGCACGCAAACCAGGGTCGCGTGCAACCGCTTTGATTTCGATAACGCCTTCTTCGATCTCAGGTACTTCAAGCTCGAACAACGCTGAAACAAATTGCGGCGCAGTGCGCGACAAAATGAGCTGCGGGCCACGTGCCTGACGATCAATACGCAACACGTACGCACGAACACGATCACCGACACGGAAGTTTTCCTTGGAAATGAGCTGGTCACGCGGAATCACGCCTTCGACGCGACCAGATTCGACGATGACGTTACCGCGATCAATGCGGCGAACGGTGCCGTTAATCAGCTGATCGTTACGAGCGAGGAATTCTTCGAGCACCTGGTCACGCTCAGCATCACGCACGCGTTGCAGGATTACCTGCTTCGCGGCCTGAGCACCGATGCGACCAAAAGGAATCGGCTCCAATGGCTCTTCGACAAATTCGCCCATCAATTTTGTAGTGTCGAATTCATGCGCTTCGCGCAACATCATCTGGTTGTCTGGATCAACAAATTCGTCCTCTGGAACAATCAGCCAGCGACGAAACGACTTGTAGTCGCCGGTCTCTTGATCGATCTCGACACGCGCCTCGATTCGTTCTTTGTTCAACCGCTTGGTTGCGGATGCAAGCGCCTGCTCAAGCGCCTGAAAGATCACCTCTTTGGCAACGCTTTTTTCACGCGCCAACGCGTCAGCCAGAACTAAAATTTCTCGATTCATTTGTCTCTCCAACTAATACTGCGGCTGCACGCGAGCACGCGCGACATTTGCATAGGGAACCCTGGTCTCAACACCTTCGATGTCGAGAACAACCTCTTCGTTTTCAAAGCCGATTAACTTGCCCACGAGTTTGCGCAAACCGTTTAACGGTGGCTCAACAGTGAGCTTCACATTTTCACCAGCGAATCGCAAGAAATGCGTTCGCTTGGTGAGTGCGCGATCCATGCCGGGGGACGACACTTCGAGATGCTCGTACGCGATGTTTGATTCGATGAACGCATCTTGAACAAAGTCTGATGCTTTGCCGCAATCATCAACAGTAATCAAGTCAACGCCGCGACGGCTTTCGGGGCGATCAATAAACACTCGCCAAAGCTGGCGCGTAGGCGCGTACTCTGCCTCAATGAGCTCATAGCCATTGGCAGTCAGCACGTCACTGATCAATGTGTGTGTGTGTGTCGTCACCAAAAAAAATGGGCCTAAGCCCATTTCCTCAAAATACACCGGCGGTGAAAGTTTATTTGCCTGCGAAGGAAACAAACAATTCCCCGCACGGGGAAGTGGTGGCCAAGGGCGGAATCGAACCACCGACACGCGGATTTTCAATCCGCTGCTCTACCGACTGAGCTACTTGGCCGAATTAGTAATTCTAGCAACTGCTCTCCGCCGTTGAAAGCGACGCAGATAAACAAACGCCCCACCAATCTGGTGAGGCGTTTTCAATGTTGGGGAGTTAGTTTGACGCTGACCTACTTTCGCGAGCCATACGGCTGACTATCATGGGCGCTGAGCCGTTTCACGGGCCTGTTCGGGATGGGAAGGGGTGGGTCCAGCTAGCTATGGGCGTCAAACTAAAAAGGGTCACGTGGCGGCTTGTGTTTTTATTGCCGACGCGTGTTGGA
>JAYVNO010000206.1:0-3647 GCA_043758415.1 Burkholderiales bacterium | reverse complement strand
CTAGCCAGAAGAACGAATCCCCGCCCAAAAAAACGGCCACCGATGAGGTGGCCGTTTTGCGTTGCTGGTGGACCCGGCGGGAATTGAACCCGCGTCCGAAAGCCATTAGTGGTCAGGACTACATGCTTAGCTCTCAGATTTGATCTCACCGACGACACGAGCGTGAGCCCCCTTGCCGCCGACCAGCCCGTTTGATTTCGGATGTGTGCCACAGACACTCACACACCCTACCCGTAGGAAAATGATGTTGCTGCTTCACCAGTTGCCCGGCTCGGCCCGAGGTCTACGTCCCCCGGTGCAACACACGCGACCTAGTGTTTAATTAGGCTGCGAGACGGCTTTCGCCGTAGAAGCTATCGTTTGCAATTAGATTGCGTTGCAGCGGTTTTACGAGGAGCTACCCCTCGACATGCCCCAATCGCACCTCAGAACTCCCGTCGAAACCAGGTCGGGCCCGGTAATCGTTGGCGAGCGCATCGTCGCGTTCAATAACAGTTATTTTAGTCCTTTGGCTGAGATTTCAAGATGCGTTTTGACCTCTCGCCACGCAGCGGCGATGCAGCGAAGCGAAATCGCGGGGCTGTTACGACGGTGTGGCTGAGGGGGTTCCTCGATTCCGCTGTAGCTGCATCGAGGCTACGGCTTGAGTGCGAGCCTTTTGGGCTTGTCATCGTTGCCGCAAACCTAATAAGCTTTACGCTGAAACCCTTACTTAACATGGGCTTATGGCTATAAAACAGCATTTCTCGACTATCGGCCTAAAAGACCAATTGACCCTTACCCAATAGGAAATTGCGACCGAAGCTGTTACTTTCTGCGGTGTGGCTCAAGCAAACACAGTGGGCCGCATCGACAAAAAGCATAGTTTCCGGGCTATAATCATTGGTTCTGCTCCACGACACATACGCGCTGCGGCGACAACGCTCCTCAGAGAATCTAGTCATCAACAGCGTGAAACCATCAAACGTCGGGAGTCAGTTAAGTGTGTGTCTTGCGCTTTTGCAGGGCACACGTTTTCTGTCCATAGATCGAAACTGAAAAGGAAAATGACATGCGTCATTACGAGATCGTTTTCATCGTCCATCCGGACCAAAGCGAGCAAGTGCCTACGATGGTCGAGCGTTATCGCTCCCTCGTGACCGGCAAAGGCGGCAAGATTCATCGTTTAGAAGATTGGGGCCGCCGTCAACTGGCCTACCCAATCAACAAAATCTACAAAGCACACTACGTGTGCATGAACGTCGAGATTGATCGCGACACGCTGATCGAAATTGAAACCGCGTTCAAATTCAACGATGCCGTGCTGCGTCATCTGACGGTGAAAAAAGACGGCGCTGAGGTCGGCCCATCGCCGATGATGACCGGCGAAAAAGCCCGCAACATGAACTCACCTGAAGCCGCTGACGCGGTTGCAGCTTAATTCAGGATCAGGAGTACACCCATGGCATTCGGCAAACCAAAATTCGGTCAAAAGCCCCGCAAGGCGCGCGAACCCAGCCTCTTCAAACGCAAAAAATTCTGCCGCTTCACCGCAGCAGGCGTTAAAGAAATCGACTACAAAGATATCGATACCCTGAAGGATTTCATCCAAGAAAACGGCAAGATCATGCCGGGTCGTGTTACGGGCACCAAGGCTCGTTATCAGCGTCAACTCACGACAGCAATCAACCGCGCGCGCTTTTTGGCGCTGGTGCCGTATTGCGATCTGCACCCTTAATTCAGCAAGGTTTTCATCATGCAAATTATCCTTCTGGAAAAAGTATTGAACGTCGGCCTTCTCGGCGACATCGTTAAAGTCAAAGACGGCTACGCACGTAACTTTTTGATCCCGCAAGGCAAAGCCAAGCGCGCGACTGAGAAGAACATTGCGGACATGTCGGCGCGTCGCGCTGAGCTCGAAAAGCTCGCTGGTGACAAACTGGGCGTGCAAAACGCGCTGGGCGAAAAGCTCAACGGCGTCGAACTGAAAATGGCGCAAAAAGCGGGCGTTGACGGTCGTTTGTTCGGCTCGGTTAACAACGTGGACATCGCCGAAGCGCTTAAAGCGTTGGGCTATGACATCACCAAAGCGATGGTGCAAATGCCAAACGGCCCGATCAAAATGATTGGCGAGTCGGCAGTCAAGCTCCAGTTGCACACTGATGTAACGACCGAAATCAAGGTCGTCATCGTTGCGGAAAAAGACTAAACGTCTTTCGCCGCAAACGAACCCGCTTTGAGGTGACTCTAGCGGGTTTTTTGTTGCCTGCTTTTTTGCAATTACGCAGGTGAAGCGGCGCGTTTGAAGGGTTCGCTCGAACGCGCGACCATATGCTCGCGGTCATGCAAGCTTCCATGCACATCACCTTCCTGCACGCCAATGGTTATCCGTCGGGCGTCTACCGCCAATTTTTTGCAGCGTTGCGCGAGCATGCCACGGTGCATGCGCCCGCGATCCTCGAAACCGCGCCAGATAGCGCGGCGCATCAGCGTTGGCCGACGATGCTCGATCAGGCGCTGGATGCGCTGCAAACCCTGCCACCGTCACACAAGCTGCGGCGACATGTCCTCGTCGGGCATTCAATGGGTGGCTATATCGCGCTGCAGGCGGCGGCGCGACACATGGATACGATTCGCGATGTAGTGCTAATTGATTCACCGATCCCGACCGGTTGGCGCGCTAACGTGCTGACGTTCGCGCAACTCACAGGGCTTGCTTACAAATCGGGGCCCGCGCCGATTGCCGCACGACGCCGCGACGCGTGGCCATCGCGAGAAGCAGCGCGCGAATTTTTTGCGGGCAAGGCGTTCGTGCAAGCTTGGGCCGGTGGCGTGCTGGATGACTTCATCGAACACGCCATCGTGGATAGTGCCGACGGCGTGATGCTTAAAGTACCGCGCGACACCGAGCGCGACATTTATGCGCACATCGTGCATCGCTCTGCGCTCACCGCGCTGCGCCGCTTGAAGGGTAGCGGCGTCAACGTCAGCTTCATTGCAGGCGAACGCTCTGAGGAAACACGACTTGCAGGCTTTGATGAGAACGAGCGCCTGTTTGCGCCGAGATTTCAGCGTTTGGCGACCGGACATCTGATTCCGATGGAAGCGCCGCAAGCTTGCGCGGATGCGGTATTCGGCGCGCTCACTTAGCGCCGGTGTTAGCTCCCTCGCCCTCGGGGAGAGGGTTGGGGTGAGGGAGAATTTAGCCGACACAATAATGAGCGAGAACACCTTCCCTCACCCCTAGCCCCTCTCCCCGAGGGCGAGGGGAACAAACCGCACCGCTCAAGGCGCGAGGCCGTGCTTTGGATGTCAGGACACTCCGTCCTTCGCCACCTCAACCACAGGCGGCACGCGCAACTGCCAGGCCGCCACCATAGCCAGCGCACACAGCGCGGCGAGCATCACAAACACCTCATCGAACGCGTCCAGTCGTGCCGCGCTGGTGGCGAGCTTCGACAACGAATCGCCATGCGCTGCAAGCCGCCATTCGAGCATGATGCCGCACAGGCTGACGCCGGTTGCGCCGCCCAACATGCGCACAAAATTGATCACGCTGGAGCCCTGCGGAATCAGCACTTTATCGACGCCACGCAGCGATCCCAAATTCAGCGACGGCAAAATAAACCCAAGCCCAATGCGCCCCAAAATCGCGAACACCACCAACC
>JAYVNO010000205.1:0-11235 GCA_043758415.1 Burkholderiales bacterium | reverse complement strand
TTTCACGCGACTTATTACTGAGTCAACCAAATATGACTGGTTCGGCAGGCTCCCTCTCCCTGGGGGAGAGGGTTGGGGTGAGGGACTTGGCACACGAATGCGTTTTGCGCATGCAATCACCCTCACCCCCGCCCTCTCCCCCAGGGAGAGGGCGCCATACCGGTTGCGATGGGACATATTTAGTTGACTTGTTAATAACAGGTATTGTCATTCCCGCGACGGCGGGAATCCGTGCCGAGCACCGTGACGGACCGCTCCTACAGAACTTTTTGTGATCTACCCTTTGCCACCAAAATAAAAACACTATGACTCTCACCTACATCTGGGCCGGGTTCTTCCTGGTCGGTTTTGCGGCAGCGCTGGTGCAATGGCTCGGCTTCGGCGATGTCACCGTGTTCAAGCGCATTGTCGACGGCACCTTCGATTCGGCAAAAGTCGCCGTGATGGAATTGGCGCTACCGCTCGCGGGTGTGATGACTCTGTGGCTGGGCATTTTGAACATCGGCGAGCGCGCTGGTGCCATTGCGTTCGTATCAAAAATCATCGCGCCCTTTTTCTCGCGCATCTTCCCGCAAGTGCCGAAAGACCATCCTGCGACAGGTCATATGGTGATGAATTTTTCTGCTAATTTTTTGGGCCTTGACAACGCCGCCACGCCGTTTGGCTTGAAGGCGATGGAGAGTCTGCAAACGCTCAACACGAAGAAAGATGAAGCGACCGACGCGCAGATCATGTTTCTGGTGCTGCATGCCTCCGGGCTCACGCTGATTCCGCTGTCGATCATGGCGCAACGCGCAGTGCTTGGGGCACGCGACCCCTCGGACATTTTCATTCCGTGCATGATTGCAACTTATGTCGCAACGCTGACCGGCCTGCTGGCCGTGGCCATCAAGCAGCGCATCAACCTTTGGGATCGGGTGGTCGTGGGCTGGCTTGGCGGCATGACCGCTGGCATCGTGGGGCTGGTCTGGTATCTGAGTCAATGCTTGACGAAAGACGAAATTTCGCTCGTGTCCAAGGTCGTAAGCAACCTCCTATTGCTATCGATCATCGTGATTTTTATCGTGGCGGGTTTACGCAAAAAAATCAATGTGTACGAGGCGTTTATCGAGGGCGCAAAGGGCGGCATTCAAACCTCACTCATGATCATTCCGTATCTGGTTGGCATGCTGGTGGCCATCAGCGTGCTGCGCAATTCCGGCGTACTGGATTTCGTCGTGCGCGGCTTCACGTGGGTGTTTTCGCAAATGGGGCTGAACACCGATTTCACGCCCGCCCTGCCCACCGCACTGATGAAGCCAATCAGCGGCAGCGGCTCGCGTGCCATGATGATTGACGCCATGAAAACCTACGGCGTGGACTCGTTCGTGGGCCGCCTCGCCTGCATTTTTCAGGGCTCGGCCGACACCACCTTCTACATCGTCGCACTGTACTTCGGCTCCGTTGGCATCGCGAAAATACGCTACGCGATCACCTACGGCCTGATCGCCGAATTTTCAGGCGTGATCGCTGCGGTGCTGGTGGCTTATTTGTTTTTTCATTAGATGGATAGTGACCAAGCAATCATAGGGTGCGCTTTGCGCACCATGAGCTCACCCCGCGCAGTCATCTCAATCAAGGCAAGGCTTGGTGCGCGGAGCGCACCCTATGCTGCTGCGGCGTTGGCGTTGCTGTGCTTTTCAACTACGTCGTATGCGATGGAATTCAAGCGTATCGGCACGACGCTGATTCTGTCTGGAGAAGTCGTCGCCCGTGACCTTGATCGGGCGAGAGCCGAATTCAAAACGGCACCGAGCATCACCCACGTCGTGCTGCGCAACTCGATGGGCGGCAATAGCTGGACCGGCTATCGTCTCGGCGAATTGTTTCGCGAGCAGGGTGTGACCACTGCCGTTTCCGGGCATTGCATATCGTCATGCTCGCGGCTCTTTCTGGGCGGCAGGCACCGACAATTCTCCGACGATTATCCGGCGAGCCTGACCTTTGTCGGATTTCACGGCCACTACGATTTCGGCAAACTCAACAAGCAAGCCGTGGAGAAGAACGACCTCGCTCGCTGGACGATCAAGTTCACTGACGGTAAGGTCGACCCGGCACTCCTGCAACGCTGGATCAACATCGAACGGCGCTCGGGAGATGCGAGGTTTTATCCACCGGTGGTTAGCGCGCAGTGGAAAGAGGCGAGCTTTCTTTGCATCGGCACGGAGTCATCAAAACCCACGCAATGCACGCGACTCGGCACCAGTGCTCTGGCGCAGGGCATCGTCACCACCAGCGCACTCTACGCTAGCCCCGATGCGGCGACGCTGCCCTACAAGCTTCGCGAAACGCGGTTTCCGACCACTTCGTACGCGACGCTCGACGACGTTGCCAAGCTGCCCACTGCGACCGCAGTCAAGCGCAAGGAGTACGTGCAGTTTCTGGCGAGTGCGTTGCCGCGAGCGTTCGCAGTGTCGGCCAACGGCAGGCAGTGGGCGTGGAGCGGCAATGACAATCTGTCAACTGACCGCGCCGTCGAGCGATGCCAACTGAAAGCGAAAGCGCGTTGCCAACTCTATGCGGTCGACGAACGCGTCGTCTTTCGCGCGCCTTGACCACCCGGATTTCACCTCACAGCTTTCGTTCGAAAGCTATATTTCATCGGGCATAGACACGATTTTTTTCGTAAGTCGACTTTGGATAAAATTAGGCTTTATTCCCTCTGCAGGCTTTGTTTCAACAAAAAGCCATATCCAAAAAAACAGCGCCGTTTTCGTGTCTGGTCAATCCGGCCCGCCCAACGCCGGTTGCCCAAAACCCTCCGCCGCGCGCCATCCGGGCCTTTTCAAAAAAAGATTGGTGATCATGCCACCAGGATCGTAAGTCAGTCGTTTTCCGGGATTGCGCCGTTCGTATTCGGCGTGCAACTCCGCCCCGTTGCGATACCACGGCACTTTGCTAATAAACGCAGCCACTGATGCCTGCCGCCAGCCCAGGTCCCTAATCGCTGCCCATTCGCGATCGGCGTTGGCGATGTTCTCGTCGCGGTGCAGCAGCCACATTTCGCGACCCAGCACGTCGCCAAAAATAAACAACCGGTTGTTGTAAATCACAAACTCCGTGGGGTCACTACCGAGCTTGATGCGATAGGGCGCACCGTTCGAGCAAAAGCCGCCGTACTGCGGTTCAAAGCGCTCCGGTGCGGCGTCAAACATCGCCTTGTGCTCGGTTGACACAAAGTAATAGGTACGATCTGGCAGCGTGCTGCTGATGGCCTTGTTGCCCCGCGTCGGCACGCCGCGCGTGAAGTAGGCCACCGGATCGTGGCCGAGCAGCATGACCTCGTCGCCGCGTGGATTGGGCATGGTCGCATAGGGCGTACTGGCGCAGCCAGCGAGGATGACTGAGAGGCACAACAGGGCGAAAATTTTGGCTGCGAGCTGAATCATTGCATTGCCCTCGATTGACCGTTGGTCCGAATTCCCGCCCCCGTGTCGGAGCACGGGGCAGGCTTCACGGGAAAGACAACATTGTAGGAGCGGCTCTGCCGCGACCCACCCGCTGTTTGCAACGGCAGGTCGCGGCAGAGCCGCTCCTACAAAAAATCGCGTCATGCCTACAATTCGCTGCATGAAAAAAACCCGTGTCCTCGTCCTTGCCGGTGGTCAGTCCGGCGAACATGAAGTCTCCATCAACAGCGCCCGCAGCGTGTTGCAGGCGTTGCCGAAAGATCGCTTCGACGTGACCCCAGTGGTGATCTCGCGTGAAGGTCGCTGGCTGCCCGCTGCGGCCTCGCAACTCGCGCTCGAACACGGCAGCGCGCCGAGCGGCGGCGAACTGGTGCTGCATCAGGCGCGCACCGCCGAGGGCTTCGACGTTGTGTTCCCGATCCTGCATGGCCCCAACGGCGAGGATGGCACCGTACAGGGGATGCTCAAGCTCGCGGGCATTCCGTGCGTCGGCTCCGGCGTACTCGGCAGCGCGGTGTGCATGGATAAGGTGATGGCGAAAGCGGTGCTCGCCTCGCACGGTATTCCGCAGGTCGCCTATCAACTGGTGACGCGCGCCGAGTTCGATAGCACGCCGGAGGATGCCATCGCGCGGATCAAGGCGCTCGGGTTTCCGCTGTTCGTAAAACCGGCGAATCTGGGCTCCAGCGTCGGCATCTCCAAGGCGAAAAACGACGTCGAGTTGCACACTTCCCTGCGCCTCGCCTTCGAGCTGGATCGTCGCGTCATTGTCGAGGCCGCGACCTCGGAAAAGCCCCGCGAAATCGAAGTCGGCATCCTTGGCAACGACCATCCGCAGGCAAGCCCGGTCGGAGAGCTTACCTTTGACAGCGAGTTCTACGATTACGCCACCAAATACACGGCTGGCAAGGCGGCGATGCACATCCCGGCGACGTTACCGCCCGCGATTGCGGGACGTGCCCGCGCGTTGGCCATAGAGGCATTCAAGGCGCTCGATTGTGCCGGTCTCGCTCGCGTAGATTTTTTCTATATCGACAGCACCGGTGAGCTGTTTTTGAACGAAGTCAACACCATGCCCGGCTTCACCAAGACGTCTATGTATCCCGAGCTGTGGCGCGCGGCGGGCGTGAGCTATGGCGATCTGGTTTCGCGGTTGGTGGAGCTGGCACAGGAGCGGCGCTAACAGTTTGGCCCCTTGCCTCCGAGGGGGACGCTTGGGATGGGGGAATTTCACCAAGTCAAATTAGCTGGAATGCCAACTGCCCCCACCCTAGCCCTCCCCCGCTGGGGGAGGGGACTTTAGGACTACCGCTTCTGGTAATCCAATACCGTCTGCCATGCCACCGTCTGCAAAAACTTAGCCGTCGCCGCATCCAGTTCGGCGGTGTGGGTGTTGCCTTCCGGGTTGACGCCATAAAGCGAGGCCAGCACTGTGCACGCGCCCAGATAGGTTCCAGCCAGCGTTGGATGCCGTTTGTCGGCGATGTATAGGTTGATGTCTGGCCGCTCCTTTACTGATCGCGCAAAGGCGAGACCCGCTGGCACGACGAGCGCATCGTGAGCGCGACCGGCATTGCCGTATTCCGCTGCCAGCTGCTCGGTCATTTCGGGAGCGTCGGCATACGCCCATGACATAAAGAACGCCGGACGTGCGCCATTTTTGCGCGCGATGTCGCTGTTCTTCTTTGCGTACTCATGAAAGATCGAGCGCAGTTGCGGATGGATTGGGCACTGGCTGCAATCCATCATCAGCACCACATCAAACGGTTTTGTGAACGTATTGAACACAACCTCGTTTTTCGCGTTAAAGGAATACGACCCGACCGCGTTGGGCTTGAAATGCGCGTCGAGATCATGCCAGTTAATGCCCGACCCGCTGATGGTGGCCGACACACTGCGATGCCCCGATTTGTCTGCCATCGTGGAGCCACGAATCAACTGCCCAACGTGACCGTGCATGCTGTTGTTGTAATAAAAAAAACTGTTGCCCACCCACAGCACCGCTTTCGTCTGCGCGGGCCCGATATCCGCCGCCGCCTTCAGCTGCGGCTGCACCGTCGCGCAGGCGCTCAGCACGAGTGCCACGCCCGCCAGCAGCGCCGCTTGCAGCGCCTTGATGTATCCCACATTTCTCCGCCGCATATCGCTCTCCTCCTCAGTGTTGCACCACGACGAAAAGCGTCGGTGAATACATCGCTTTTAGAGCATTGCATCGCAACATCTGCGTCGCTTATTTCGATTCAGCGCGATTCGGCGAAATAGACTTTGCGCATGCGCCGAATTTCAAACGGCTTGTTGCATGCGTTGCCGCCAACGCTCCAAATTGACGCCCTTAAATATCAGCCACAAAACCAGCGACAACTCAGCGACCAATGCGGGCATCAATACAGCGGGAAAGATCGCGGCGGCGAACGAGGGTGCAAGCAGCAGCGCGACGCTATTGATCAAATAGGCGAACCCCGCAATCAACAGCAACTCGTCGAGCGCTTTTGGTAGGTAACCCGCCTTAAAAATTAAGTACCCGCGAACCAGACACGCGATGCCGAAGAAGATCAGCCCAGCGCCAAAACCGTAGCCATGCGCCTTGATAGCAGGGTACGACAGCGCATCAAGTTGCTGCGACGATGAGGTCTTACTCCTTTGCAACGGGTCGATGTACGCGTGACTTCGCGCGCTCACGCATTGTGTGCGCGAATCGACTCAACGGGGCACCGATGCGACTGATAGCGGGGAAGCGAACACGATTTCCGGGGAATCATGACCAGCCAGTGAATAACGCGTTTGCGCTTCGGAGTCAGTTCATTCCTTGGCGAAGGCATGCCGTCAGGATGAAGCCTTGCAGACACTCGTCGTACTCAGACCGATTGTGCGTAAACCCCGGCGTTCCGCTCCGGATAACTCTCATACACATGCTCAAACACCGCCGAGCACTTCTGGTTATAAAGCTCCGGCGTGTAGGCACGCGGCAGGCCCGTTTCGAGGGTATCTTCGATGGTCAGTTTCAACTGCGAACGGGCCGTCGATTTCTGCCGCCAGTTCAACACCAGCAAGACCTTGAGCCGCGCCAGCAATTCGCGCGCTGCCTTCTTTACCTCGGCGGTTTCCTGCGACGACAACTCCGGCGCAGGCCGCGTCAAAATGTCAAAAATCACCAGTTCTTCCTCGCTCATGTTCTCGCGGACATGCCGTTGTTGCTCGTCGTTCAGGCTGTTGGAAAGCCGCATCAACTCCGCGAACAACTCCTCGATGCTGCGGCTGCCCGCGTTGTAGCTCTCGATCAGTGCCTCGAACTTGTCGGCGAAATCGGCGCGGGTGCGGTTCAACTGGATCAGCTTCGCCAGTTGTGCACGAATCGCGGCCTTCAGCACTTCGATGTCGGTGTTCTTGTGTTTCGACTCCTTGAACCGCTGTGCTAGTGCCTCAAAATTGATCTTCGACAAGTCGAGCGCCGGTGGTCCGGATTCGCGAATCTCGTGACCCGTAATGGATTCGTCGAGCAGTCCGCTAATTTGATTCATCACCGCCGAAATATCCGGCGGATTTGGATTCAGCTTGGCGCGTATCGCTTCAGCCAGCGTTGTCAGGCATGCCACACGGCTAGCAAATTCCAGTACGGACGGGTCGGGTTTCACCGCACGATAAAGCGTGCTCACCAGCCGTTCGTGCGCGAAGAAGTCGCGCCGCAGCGGATCTGGAGAAATCAATGCATTCATCGCACCTTCGAAGCGCTGCAAGCGCGCGAGACTACCCACGTCCAGCGCCTCTATCTCCGCCAGCATCACGCCCTGCTTTGCACAAAACGCCGTTGCATCCAGCACCGACCGGCGCAGTTCCTCCACCAGTTGCTGCTTGTCCTTAACTGGTGTCTTGCCATCCTTGCCCGCCCCATAAATCGCCAGCGCTTTTTCCAGCGAAGCAAAGACGTTGGCGTAATCCACGATGACACCGCTGTGCTTACCGGGGAACACCCGATTGGCGCGGGCGATCGTCTGCATCAGCGTATGGTTGCGCATTGGCTTGTCGAGATACACGGTCGAGCAGCTCGGCGCATCAAAACCCGTCAACCACATGGCGCAGACGAACACCAGCCGCAGCGGGTCGGTAGTGTCTTTGAACTTCTCATCCAGCCCCGGCTGCGAGTCATTCATGCGCTTGCGGTGCAGCTCCATGTCAAGCCCCAGCTTCTGCATCTGCTGGATCTCGTTCTGCCCCGGCGACACGATCACTGCCATGTCGGTCGTGGTCAGCACATTCAATCGCTGCCTCAGCTCGGCCATGCGCATATCGCGTGTGGCCTGCTCTGCCGTCAGTTCGCCGCCGCGCGTGCGTATGGGATAGGCGAGTGCGTCTATCGCCTGCTGCGTGCGCTCAAGGTCGGCGTTCCAGTATTTGCGCACCTTGTCATGCATGCGCAGCGCGGTGGCCTTGTCGATGGCCACCACCATCGCCTTGCCAATAAACCCGCGCCCAAGGAAGTGCCGCACGATGTCGGCCGCCACGGTCTCCAGCCGATCATCGCGTGTGATCAGGTGGTATTGCCGCCCGAGCACTTTCTCCAGTTTCGCCTCTTGGTCGGCATTGAGGTCGGCATCCTCGATCAGTCGGTAAATGTCCTCGTTCAAGTCGGGATTGACGAGCTGCAATTCGGGCGTGCGGTTCTCGTAGAACAGCGGCACGGTCGCACCGTCTTCGACGGACTGCTGGAAGTCGTAGATCGAGACGTAATCGCCGAACACTTCCTTGGTGCGCTCCTCGCCCGCAATCAGCGGCGTACCGGTAAAGGCCAGAAACATCGCCTTGGGCAGCGCCGCGCGCATGTTGAGCGCCAGCGTGTCGTACTGACTGCGGTGGGCCTCATCGGTCAGCACGATTACATCGGAGCGGTCGCACAGCAGCTCCGGCGTCTGGAATTTATGCACCAGCGTGAAAACGTAACGGTGATTTCCGCGCAACAGTTCGCGCAGGTGCGCGCCACTGGTGGCATGGCATTCGTCGCCCTCGGCTTTGCTCACCGCGCCCGTGGCCTTAAATGTCGTGGCGATTTGCTCGTCCAGTTCCACGCGATCAGTGACGACTACAAACGTCCAGTTGCCAGCCAATTTGCGCAGCACTTTCTGCGCAAAAAACACCATCGAAAAACTTTTGCCACTGCCCTGCGTCTGCCAAAACACGCCGCCGCGCCCGTGGCCCAGCGTACACGCCGCAAGCATCGAAGCAATGGCATTGTTGACACCGAGGAACTGATGGTTCTGGCCGATGATTTTCGTGAGCACCGCCTTGTGCTCGGAGAACAGCGTGAAGTTCTCCACCAGATCAAGCAGGCGCGCGGGGTCGCAGGTGCCGCGCAACATCACCTCCAGCGACACACGGCGCGGTTCGTCCTCGCGCTCGATACGTTTCCACTCCACCCAGCGACCCCAATCGGCGGTCAGCGAGCCAATGCGACTGTCGGTGCCGTTGCTCGCGATAAGCAACGCGCCGCTCCAGAACAGCGCTGGAATCTGCTGCTTGTAATGCGTCAGGTTTTCATCGAACGCAGCGCGTGGCGACACACCGGGCTTCTTCAGCTCAATCACCACCCACGGCAAGCCATTCACAAAGCCAACCAAATCGGGGCGGCAGGTGTACAAACTGCCGACAACGCTGAACTGGCTCACCAGCAAAAAATCATTGTTCTGCGGCGTCTCCCAATCCACCACGCGCAGGCGTTCGGTCTTCTGGCCGCCCTGTTCGCGGTCAGGCATCGATACCGTGATGCCGTCCTTAAGCAGCCGATACACCTCGCGGTTGGCCGCCTCCAGGCTCATCGCCGAGCGATCACGGGCCAGTTCGTCCACCGCAGCGGTGATGGCCTCGGCAGGCAGGCCGGGGTTCAGTTGGGTGAGCACGGCGCGCAGGCGGGGGACCAGCACCACCTCGCCCTTGGTCTCGCGGCCCAGGGTTCCAGCAGGGCCGAAGGTTTCTTCTATCGCCGACACCGTTTGCCAGCCCAGCGTTGCAAACAGCCCGATGGCGGGTTGCTCGACGAGCTGGTCTTCGGTCCAGGCGTGGGGGCTCATGCGTCGTCGTCTTCCGCTTCGCTCGCCAATGCCTGCTCGATGGATTCGATGCTGGGCAGGCTGGATTGCAGGTCGTTGGGCAACGCTCGGGTCAGTTCAAAGGTCGAGACGCCGATGGGCTTGTCCATGCCGCGCAGCGCATATTCGGCCAGCACCCGATTGGGCAACTGGCACAGAATCAGGCCGATGGTGGGGGCATCACCGGCATGCCGTAGGCGGTCATCCACCACATTGCAATAGAAATTCATCTTGCCCGCGTACTCGGGTTTAAACGCGCCGCGCTTGAGATCAATCACCACGAAGCAACGCAGCTTCAGGTGGTAGAACAGCAAATCAATATAAAAATCATCCCCACCAAGGGCCAGGTGGTATTGACGCCCGACAAAGGCAAAGCCCCGCCCCAGTTCCAGCAGAAACTTCTCCAGGTGCGCCACCAGCCCCGTTTCCAATTCCCGCTCATGGAAACCGTCGGCCAGGGTCAGAAAATCGAAAATGTAGGGGTCCTTCAGGGTCTGCTGCGCCATGTCGGATTCTGGTGGCGGCAGGCGCGCAGCAAAGTTGCTGGTCGCTCGCCCCTGGCGATGGTGGGCAGCCGACTCGATCTGCATCACCAGAATGTTCCGGCTCCAGCCGAATTCCACAGCAGCCTGCATGTACCACTGCCGGGTGGCAGGCTCCTTGAGCTTGGCCATCAACTCGGCGTGATGCCCCCAGGGCAGCGACGTCAGCAGCTCCGGCGGAAAAAGTGCCACAGGCTGTGGCCCTTTCTCCATCGTTTCCGTTTGTGCCACAGCCTGTGGCACAAAGCCCAGATGCGGGTAGGCGCGATAAAAGGCCAGCATCCGCTTGATGTTCCGTTCGGAAAACCCCTTTTCTTCCGGCAGTTCGTTGTGCAGGTCACGGGCCAGGCGGGGAATCACCCCAGCACCCCAACCTTCCTGCTGCTGTCGCCCGTTGATGAGAGCGCCGATCTCCCAGTACAGGCGGATCAGCTCCGCGTTCACGGCCATCACCGCGCGGGTCTGCGCTTGCCGCACACGCTGGCGGATGTCGGTCAGCAGCGAAGCGTAGTCCGGGGGAAGCGGGACGATCTCGGGCATGGTCAGGCAGCCTCGACGTTGATCTGGCCAGACAACAGCCGCGGCAGCAGCAGATCGCGGGTGCGGCGGAGGTTTTGTATCTGGCGTTGAAACGTGTGTATCTCTTCGGCCATCGGAATCGTCGCATCACCAAACAGCTTCAACAGTGGCGCTGGCGGAATGATCAATTCCGCTTTTTCAAAGGTTGCTCCGCTTACAGCGGGATACGCTGACCCGGTTGCGTTATTTACAAGAAAATTTACGAAATCATCGGTTGTCGTGGCGAAGTAGAGGAACGTAAATGGAATCTTCGTAGCCGTTAGAACAGCAAATCCTGTGGACGCGATTGTGTTCGCTTCTGGGCGCATCACTTGAGCGTGGGACCGTCTGTTTGGTCGCACACATGACCACAGCAAGTCGCCATGATGCACGATGCGCCGTGCTCGTCCCGGCGCGTCAAGGAAGGCGTAAGTTGTGACGCTATTAATCTGACCGGGGCTAACGGATGAAATGTCGATGTACTGGAGTTCGTCTGGCGCAGTGCTTACCTTGATCTGCGCACGGTTTACGTCGGCAACGTCCTTGAGCTTCTTCACCTCCCACCCCTGCGGAATCTCCCCCAGCGCAGACGCGACGCGGGGATGGTTC
>JAYVNO010000204.1:0-3665 GCA_043758415.1 Burkholderiales bacterium | reverse complement strand
TGCAGTGTTAGGAGCCCGGAGCGCAGCAACCGGAATGTACGCGCAGGTCACATGAGGATTGCGAGCACCGCGCGACGACACAATGCGCCGCACAAATGAATTATTAGAGGTGCCCTCAATTCATAAATTCGATCCATTAAAGCACCGCCCATCCGCGCCATGCGTCGTTGTGCATGCATGGACAGGCCGTTCAGGTCAAACGCAATGCAGCCTGCCAGTGCGCGCTTGACGGGTTAGCCTGCACTTGCCACCGCGTAGCTCAACGCCGCCTGTTCGGCCTGCGTTTTTGCGTGCGCGCTAATTCAACGCTTGATTGGGCACAGCACTTCTGCTGCAAACGTTTCGGGCGGTTGAACCAATGCGTCCTGCATCGCAATCAAGTTCAGGTCGCGCGGCATGTTCGCGTCAGTGCGGCGCACCAACGCGTATAGCGACGACACCGATTGCGACAGGGCCAGCGCAATGTCGTGATGCTGCAAATAGCGCGCGCGAAAGCGAGCCGCGATGCAATCGCCCACGCCGTCGGGCATCGGCGTCAATGGCACAAACGGCGTGCTCACGGCCCATGCCTCACGCGCCGTTACCGCGAAGGTCGCGATGCGCTCTTCGCCGCGTGCATGTTGGCGACGCGCGCTTGTCAGCAGCACCACACACGGCCCGCGCGAAATGAGGCTGCGCGCCGCAGCAACCTGCACCGTGGTTGAGGCGAGTGCGGCCACTGGCATGCCGGTCAGCACCGACAGCTCGAACACATTGGGCGTGACGATGTCGGCCACGGGCAGCGCCATATTCGCGAAGAACGCGGGCACAACGGGCGCAACAAACAGCCCCGGCCCGATGTCCCCCATCACCGGATCGCAGCAATAAATCGCCGTCTCGTGCTGCGCTTTCACCCGCGCAACGGTCTCGACGATTACCGCGCCCGTCTCAGGAGAGCCGAGTTAGCCTGACAACGCGGTGTCCGCGTCGCGCAAATATCCGCGCGCGTCGAGCCCGTTAATCAACGAGCGCACATGCGCCGCATCAAACGCCTGTCCGGTCCACGCGCCGTGCCCTGGATGGTTGGAGAACTGCGCGGTATGAATCGGCCACACCTCGACGCCAAGCCGTTGCATCGCGAACGCGGCGGCATCGTTGCCGACGTGACCGGCAACAACGTGCGACTGAATGGAGAGCACAGTCAATGACATGGCTAGATTTTGTCATTGACCACTCGCGGGCCACCGACCGTCACCGTCCTTCAATGTCCTCTACCTGCACCGCGCGTGATGCAACAATGACGGCTCATCACGGCGCTACCTCGTTTCTCACACCTTCTCACAGCCGTCTACCCGCAGTTCTCGCGGCTATCGTGGTGGACGCTGCTCGCGGGATTTGGCTTGCACTTGGCCCCATCGGCCAAACTCATGAGCGTTTTTGAGAGCGGCGAGATCACCGAAATCGCGGCGTTTTTTTACTGCTACGTGACGACGCTGACGACCGTGGGCAACGCGTTGTCCACTCTACAAATCACGCTGCTTTTGACCGCTGATACTTAAACGGCCCGCCCGTGAAGGGCGCAAAGCCGCAGCCGAAGATTGCCCCTGCGTCAGCGAGATCGCTGTCGGTCACCACGCCTTCCGCCAGCGCCTTGTTCGCCTCGTTGAGCATTGGCCTGATCAGCCGCTCTGTCAAACCGGCAGGAACAGCGCTCGCGGTGCCTTTTTGCGCTTTGCCGTTGACCCAAACATAGAAGCCTTTGCCGGTCTTCTTGCCGAGTTCTTTCGCTTCCAGCTTTGCCGCTAGTTTCTTCGGCGCGTTCTTGAGTGCTGCTTCGCCGCCGACCACCTGACCGACCGCAGCACAGACATCGAGCCCGACCACATCGGCCAGTTCAATCGGGCCTATCGGCATGCCAAAGGCGAGTGCGGCCTCATCGAGCGTTTCCGGCGAGATGCCTTCGTCGAGGCAACGCATGGCTTCGGTCAAATACGGCGCAAGGATACGGTTGACCCAGAACCCCGGCGCGCTCTTGCAGGCGAGCGGCAGCTTGTCGATCTGATCGACGAAGGCGGTGGCGTTGCGTGCGATGTCGGCGTCGGTTTGCGCGCCGCTGATGATCTCGACGAGCATCATCTGTGCAACCGGATTGAAGAAGTGAATGCCGACCAGACGCGAAGGGTCTCTCAGCGCGGTGGCGATTTGTTCGAGCGGAATGCTCGATGTGTTGGTCGCCAGCACGGCACCGGGCTTGGCTTTCGCTTCGAGTTCAGCAAAGACTTTTTGTTTGACTTCCAGGTTTTCGACGATGGCTTCGATGATGATGTCAGCCGTTTTCGCGCCGTCGCCGGTGATGTCTGGCTGCAAGCGATCCATCGCGTCCGTAATGCGGCGCTCGTCGTGCAAACGCTTTTTGTACATGTCCGCCGCACGCTTGATTGCAGGCGCGATCTTCGATGCGTCGAGGTCTTGCAGCGTGACCGTGATGCCGCGCAACGCGCACCACGCCGCGATATCACCGCCCATCACGCCTGCGCCGACGACGTGAACATGCTTCGCCTTGAAGTCGATGCCCTTGGCTTGCGCCTTGAGCTTTTCACGCAGACTGAAAACGCGGATCAGATTTTTTGCGGTTGAATGCGACAGCAGCGCCTGCATTGAGCACGACTCAGTCGCGCTTGGTTTATGCACGTCGCCGTTGTACTTTTGCCAGAGATCAATGATGGCGTATGGCGCGGGATAGTGCTCGGGGCGGGCACGCTTTGCGACTTGTTTTTTCGCTTGTGATGCGACGTAACCGCGCAGCAAGCCGTTGGTCATCAGGTTCTGCACGAACGACAGTTTGCGCGGCTCGGGCAGTGCTTTCAGCACGCCAATCGCGGTGTTCCACATGATACGCGGCGGCACGGCTTCATCCACGAGGCCGAGTTTTTTCGCTTTTTTCGCATCCACCGTTTTGCCCGAAAGCATCAGGTCAAACGCAGCGGGTGCGCCGAGCAGTTGCGGCAAACGCTTCACGCCGCCCCACGCCGGAAGAATGCCGAGCATCACCTCTGGCAAGCCCATGCGTGTGCTCGGATCGTCCACGGCGACGCGATAGCGACAAGCCATCGCAAGCTCCAGCCCACCGCCCATGCAGAAGCCTTTGATCAGCGCGAGCGTTGGGTACTTGACCGCAGCGAGACGCTCGTAAAGGTCGTAGCCCGTCTTAATCAATTTTTCGGCAGCGGCGACGTCATCGGTCTTGCCGATCGCCTCGAACTCCTGAATGTTCGCACCCGCGATGAAACCGGAGGATTTCAGCGAGTGGAAGACTACGGCTTTCGGCGGCTCTGTGTCAAATTGGTCGAGCAGCGTGGCGAGTTCGGCAAGTACCGGTGTGCCCATCGTGTTGACGTTGCTGCCCGCGACGTCGATGCCGACCCAAGTGATGCTGTTTTCGTCAGTTTTTAGTTTGAAGTTTTCGTAGTTCATGATCGTTCCTGATGTGCGTTTGCCGCTGTTTGACTCCCTCTCCCGCGGGCGGGAGAGGGTTGGGGTGAGGGGGGTGTTGGCTCGCAGTTCAATCGTCGAGCGATAGCTACCTGCCCCCTCACCCCCGGCCATCGCCGGGGCAGGCTCCAACCCTTGTATGCTGAATTTAGTTTGATTTGAAGCATTGAAGGGTAGGATGGAAATGTTTTCGG
>JAYVNO010000203.1:0-11385 GCA_043758415.1 Burkholderiales bacterium | reverse complement strand
CGCCCGGCGTCCACGACGCTTCGGCTCAAGCTGCTCGACGCCAAGCTGCCTGAGCAACGCCACCCAGCGCCGAATCGTGCGCTCAGGCACCGACAGTAATCGCGACACATCGACTTGCTTGAATCCGCTATTGAGCGCCGCAATCGCGCGACGACGTATCTCGTCTTGTGCTTGCGCTGGAATGTGCCTCATGCGGTTCGATACCATCACACAATAACGCAATAAGCCTTATTTGTTTGACTGGTTAATATGTGGGGGCGCGGACGCTCAAGGCGCTGTCAAAATGCACGACGTTTGTGAGGGTTACGCAGCAGATTAATGAGGTTTATGGGAGGGCGGGGTAGCGGCACTTTCTCCACGACGTCAGAAACTCCACCCTCCTCCGTCATTCTCGCGCCAACGAGCGCGGGAATCCAGAAACGTTGCGGCACAATAGTGTCGTTTTTTAGACTTTAGCGTCCGTACAAATGAGTGCATCCAAGCCTCTAGGATCGATTGTCTAGTTCGCGCCTTACAGGGGCGGTTTTATGTGTCGTTGCGTTTATGCAGCTCGATGAGCTTGCCACGTTTCTGGACCCCCGGCCGTTGGCCGAGGGTGACGCCAAAGAGCGTGCGATGACGGTGTGCGCTGGCGAGCACACATAGCCCAAATATTGTCGCTCCTCTTTCCCTGCCGTCATTCTCGCGCCAACGAGCGCGGGAATTCAGTACGCTGGCGTTATGTCGATTCAACCTGCTGTTTACATCATGGCGTCACAGCGCAACGGGACGTTGTACGTTGGCGTGACGGGTGCATTGCGTGAGCGCGTTTATCAACATCGTGAGGGGCTGATTGATGGCTTCACAAAAAAATACAAAGTGAAAACACTCGTTCATTTTGAGTTCTTCGAATCAATGCCCGAGGCGATTGCGCGTGAGAAGCAGTTGAAAAAGATGCTGCGCAAGGCGAAGCTTGTGTTGATTGAGCAGGCTAATCCGAACTGGCGGGATCTTTGGCTGGACATTCAGTAGCGGTGCGCAATCAACGGCGCGAGCGCCACGTTTCTGGATTCCCGCGCTCGTTGGCGCGAGAACGACGCCATAAGTGGAAAGCTTCCGCCAGAGCTAAACCTGCCGCTGCACTGAAGGGGTCTCCGGCACCGGATACCCGGCTTCTGCAAACGTACGGGCGATCATCTGGTTGATTTCGAAGTAGACCTGCCAGTAGTTATCGGTGTGGCTGTACGCGCGCACGGTGAGCAGCGGACCTTCGGGCGTGAATTTGCTGATTTCTACTTCGGGGGCTGGCGTGGCGAGGACGCTTTTGATCATCGGCAACGCACCGCGCAGTCGCATGACTACGTCCTTGATGTCGACGCCGTTGGCAATTTTGACTTCGGTGTCGACGCGGCGATGGGGTTGTGTGAAATAGTTTTTGATGGTGTCGCTGAATACTTTGTTGTTACCAATGATGTTAGTTACGTTGTCGCCCGAAACGACTGTAGTGCCGAACAGGCCCAGCTCAGTGACGGTGCCTTCGACGCCGCCGACGTTGACGTAGTCGCCCACTTTGTACGGACGCAACGCCTGAATGAACACGCCCGCTGCGAAGTGCGCCAGCAGACCGCCCCAGGCTGTGCCTATAGCGAGGCCTGCGCCGGCAAGTAGCGCGGCGAAGCTGGTGGTTTTTACGCCGAAGATGTCGAGGATCGCGAGAATCAGGATGAGATTGAGCAGCACGCCGATGATCGAGACTAGATAGCGCGCAAGCGTTGGCTCGATTTTTTTCGTGCGGTTGATTGCTTTTTCGATGAGCTTGCTGACTAGGCCAATCAGCCAGCGACCGACGATCCAGACGGCGATCGCGGCGAGCACTTTCAGGCCGAACTCCGCGCCTTTGGTGGTCAGCCACAGAGTGATTTGTTCGGCATTCAGTGTGCCCATAATTTTGTCTTGCAATCCGTGATTGAATTCGCCAGTCTATTCGTAGCATTGACGCGCGCAAAAATCCACCGCACCTTTGCGCGAAGCAATCTTTCAGATGATTCACGCTCGCAAACCTCAGACAGGGGAAACCCCGAAACGCGGCGCGGACTACACGGCGCTTAGGCTTCTATACTGCCACTCACGCGTTTCAAGGAGGAACCTATGCGTCGTTTTCACGCACTCACAGTCATTACCGCTGCGCTCGCAGCCACTGCTTCCGCGCTCGCAGCGCAGTCCACTTTCGCACAGGACAAAGGCAATCTGAACATTTATTGCTCGATGCAAATCGAGTGGTGTACGTTGGCTGCCAACGAGTTTTCGAAACAGACTGGCATTAAGGTCAACACGTCGTTCAAAGGCTCTGGCGAGACCTTTGCGCAGGTGAAGGCCGAGGCGACCAATCCGAAGGGCGACGTCTGGTTTGGCGGCACCGGCGACCCGCATTTGCAGGCGGCGGAGGAGGGTTTGAGCGAGGTTTATCAATCGCCATTGATGAAGGATTTGCATCCTTGGGCGACCTATCAGGCGCAGATCGCGGGCTACAAAACGGTGGGCATTTACGCTGGCGCGCTGGGCTTTGGTTTCAACACCGAAGTGCTGGCGAAGAAGAAAATCGCTGCGCCCGCATGCTGGGCTGATCTGATTAAACCAGAGCTGAAGGGCGACGTGCAGATGGCCAACCCCGCTGCGTCTGGCACTGCTTACACGGCGCTCGCAACGCTGGTGCAGGTGATGGGCGAGGACAAGGCGTTTGAGTATCTGAAAGCGCTGCACAAAAACATTTCGAACTACCCGAAATCGGGCACCGGCCCGGTGAAAGCCGCGGCGCGTGGCGAAACGGCAGTGAGCGTGAGCTTCATGCATGACGTGCCGGGTGAGGTGAAAAACGGCTTCCCGGTTGGCATGGCGGCACCCTGCGAAGGCACGGGTTATGAGGTCGGCTCGATGTCAATCCTCAAAGGCGCACGCAACATGGATAACGCAAAGAAGTTTTACGATTGGGCACTGACGCCAGATGCGCAAAAACTCGCAGCGCAGGCCAAACAGTATCAGTTGCCATCAAACAAAAATTCTGCTCAGCCGCCCGAAGCGCCGCGCTTTGCGAACATCAAACTGATTCAGTACGACTTCAAAAAGTACGGCTCATCGGCTGAGCGCAAGCGATTGCTGGAGAAGTGGGAAAAGGACGTGAATTCGCTGCCTCGCGGCTAGCGTTTTGGCTGTCATTCCCGCGAAGTCGGGAATCTGGAGCTTGGGCATTGGCCATCTGTGGCAGTGGCGGTACGTGGGCAACAAGTTGCCCACCCTACGAACCGCCACGACAGGAACGAGACTTCCGCGTAGAAACGCCCCACTCATGGCGCACAATTGGTTATGAGCACGCCCGCCTTTCCCTTGCACACCGACACCGACCCACGCAGCCTCGGCTGGATGCAGGGCTTTCCACCAACGCCGGACAAGCTGCTGCGTTTTGATGACGGTTCTTACTACGACTTTCCACAGCGGCGCTGGTCGTTCAGCCATATGCGTGAGCTGTTGCCGACATCGCGCGTGTCGCGGGGCGATGGGCCGGTGTGGGCACTGCCGCGCGCGGATCGCGATGATCTGAATGCGGTGCCGTTCACTACGATGGAAGGTCGCGCGTCGAGCTGGGGCGACGCGTTTGTAGCGAACTACACGGATGGCGTGGTGGTGCTGCATCGTGGTCAGATCGTCTACGAAAAGTACTTCGGCGCGTTACACGCTGACGTAGTACACAGCGCGTTCTCGGTAACCAAATCATTCGTCGGCACGCTTGCCGCTATGCACGTGCTTGACGGCTCGCTGGACGATGCGAAACGGGTGCCGTATTACGTTCCTGAGCTGCGCGACACGGCGTATGGCGACGCGACGGTGCGGGAGGTGATGGACATGACCATCGGTGTGCGCTACTCCGAAGCGTACGCCGACCCGACCGCCGACATTCACGCGTACGCACGAGCAGGCGGTATGCGGGCACGACCGCGAGATTACGCGGGGCCACAAACTTTTTACGATTATCTGGTGACGCTCAAAAAAGAGGGCGAACACGGCATCGGTTTTACCTACAAGACCGTGAATAGCGAAGTGTTGGCGTGGATCGTCAAGCGCGTTGCTGGAGTGCGGCTCGCCGATCTGACATCGCAGCAAATCTGGTCAAAACTCGGCTGTGAATACGACGCGCTGTATCAAGTGGACAGCGTCGGCACTGAAGCGGGCGGTGGCGGGCTAAACACCACGCTGCGTGACCTTGCACGGTTCGGTGAAGCGATGCGTTGCGACGGCAGTTTTGCCGGTCAACAAATCGTGCCGGCTGCGGTGGTTGCCGACATTCGCAATGGCGCTGATCGTGCGCATTTTGCGACTGCCGGTTACGCAACACTTCCCGGCTGGTCGTATCGCAACATGTGGTGGGTGTCGCATGATGCGCACGCCTGTTTCACCGCACGGGGCATTCACGGGCAACTGATTTGGATTGATCCGAAAGCGGAGATGGTGATCGCGCGCTACGGCTCACATCCGCTGGCGGCGAACACGTTTATCGACCCGAATTCGCTGCCTGCGTATCGCGCGCTCGGTGAGCATTTGTTACGCGGTTGACCGCAAACTACTTGCCCGCCAAATCGCCCCAAAGCTGCTTAAGCCGAGCGTCGCGGCCACAGCCGTTGCGGTAATACTTGTAGCGCACCGGATTCTTTTTGTAGTAGTCCTGGTGATAGTCCTCGGCGGGATAAAACGTTGTCGCGAGCACGATCTGGGTGACGATGGGTTCCTTGAACGGCTTGGTCTTTTCGAGCGCGGCGAGCGACGCTTTGGCGGCGGCTAGCTGCTCTGTACCGTTCGCGAAAATCGCATGGCGATACGGCGTACCGGCGTCGCAAAATTGACGATCTTTGGCGGTCGGATCAGTGGTGCGCCAAAAGTATTCGAGCAAGCGGTCATACGTCACCTTGCGCGGGTCGTAGACGATTTCGACCACTTCTGCGTGGCCGGTTGCTTTCGCTGACACCTGCTCATAGGTCGGGTTGGCGACGGTGCCGCCGATGTAGCCGGAGGTGGTTGAGATCACGCCGTCAAGCTTGTCGAAATCAGCCTCCACACACCAGAAGCAACCGCCTGCGAAGGTGGCTTTGGCGGTCGTTGCCGGGGCGGTGGCGGCGGTCTGAGCCTGTGGCACCGCGCTGAGCGCAAACGCGCTCACGACTGCGGCTAACGTGCCAAACATTGGGCGGTTTGCGAACGGAAATTTCATGGAGACCATTGCCTGAAATGTGAGGAACAACTTAGTCGGACGAAGCGGACAAAACCTTGCACTCGCCGATCCTACGGGGACGTTGTTACGCCAGCAAGTGCGCCTCAACTTTGGCAGCCACGACTTCTGGCACATCATGATGCAGCATGTGGCCCGCACCATGGATAACTTCGAATTGCATGTTTTGAAATGCGGCGAGCCGGGATTCGAAGCTGCCGCGGACGAGGTCTTCTTTGCGGGTCGGAACCGTGGTTTCGTCGTTGTAGCCGTTCCACTGCTTCGCTGCGGATTCGCTCGCGCCGAGCCACAGCGTGGGCGCGGTGACGTGATTCCAGATCGCAATCGCCTCATCTAGCCGGTAGACGGTCGGAAACGGCATTTTGTGTGCTGGGTCGGCGCGCAAGTGCCAGCGGTCATCGTCCTTCTGTTCGGACCAATGTCCCGCCAGCCAAACGGCGCGTTCGCGCGTGAGTCGGACATTATTTTTTTGCAAACGATCAGCAACCTTTGCGGCCGATTCATAGCTCGACAGCGACTCCCCAGTCTTGATCGCATCGAGCCATTTTCCATAGCGTTCTGGAGCCTTCGACGCAGACGCGGCGGGCACGCCGAAACCGTCGAGTGACACCAATTTTTTGACGCGACGCGGACGCACGCCAGCGTACGTGCAGCACACATTGCCGCCCAAACTGTGACCGACGAGATTGATCGGCGCGTCTGGCGAAAAGTGGTCAACGACCGCTTCGAGGTCAGCCACGTAGTCAGCAAACCAGTATCCGCTGGCCGCTTCGCGAGTCCAGTCGCTGCCACCGTAGCCGCGTTGATCCGGCGCGATGACATACCAGTCGTGCTTCATGGCGTCGACGAGGAATTGAAAGCTGGACGCCACATCCATCCAGCCGTGCAGCATGAGCACCGGCTCAGCAGTGGGGTTGCCCCAAGTCAGGATTTGCGCAGTGTGGGCACGAATCGCGAGGCGGTGGCGGGTGAAGGGTTTGATGGCAGGCATGGCTGAAGCGTATCAGTGTGGAGGGTCGCTGAAGCAGTTTGCATGCAGTAGCTTTTCGCGGAAAGCGCTGTCCCGTATGGGCTAATAGCATGAATTTCTTGAATATCGACTTAACGCATAAATTTCACCTCGGCCCCAATGAAACGGGTGTTTATTCAAAAAGCTGTACGCATTATTTCAACGCTTGACACTGCACGCCAAACCGCATAATCTTGTAATTACAGAATTATTTATCGCTTTTTAACGCGATAAACCAGAGCAGGCCCGCAACATGAGCGAAGTCATCCCCTTCCGTGGTTTTTCCCTACATGACCAAGTGGCCGAGCGGATTCGGGCGCTGATTTTTGATCGGCAAATTGCGCCGGGCGAATTCATTGATGAGAACGTGCTCGCAGAAAAATGGCAAATCAGCCGCACGCCGCTGCGTGAAGCGCTCAAGGTCCTCGCCGCTGAGGGGCTCGTTGAGCTGGTGCCACGACGTGGCTGCCGCGTGATTGAGATCACTGAGACGGACGCCGACGAACTCTTCCCGATTATGGCGCTGCTTGAAGGGCGATGCGCGTTTGAGGCGACACAGCACGCAAGCGCCGACGATCTGCGCGAACTGCAACGCATGCATGACGAGCTAGAACGCACGGCTGCGGCGCACGATATTGTTGGTTACTACAAGGCGAACCACGTGTTCCACAGCTTTGTGCAGCGGCTCTCCAACAACCGATGGCTTGATCGCGTGACTACGGACTTGCGCAAATTTGTGCGCCTGCTTCGTGGGCGGCAACTCGTGCTGCCGGGCCGCATTGAGGCATCGATCAATGAGCATCGCATGCTGATCGCGGCGATGCTCGCGGGCGACGCCGCGCGCGCCGAGCACGCGATGCACGACCATCTGCTTGCGCAACTCGCCGCGCTGAAACATCTGCGCACGCTAAATTCTCTGGAGCAAAAACATGTTGGCTGATCTCGCCCCCGTGCCTGCGTTGCCGATCCTGCGTCGGGCCGCGCAGCAACTGTCAAAGATGTCGAGCGACCGTCGTGCCGCAAAGCTGGTGAAGGAGTGTCATCGACTGCTCTCGGTGCGCGCCGAGGCCAACTCGCCCGCGATTGCGCAAGACATCATCACGGAATTCGGCACGCTCACTGACGCGGAACTTGATGCGCTATTCGACGCTTTGGCGAGCGAGTTTTCGCCCGATCCGCAAGCAGTTCTGACGGCGGCGCAAGCCTATGCTGCCGACCCGTCGTCAAACGCGCTGGCAACCCTTTCTGCAGTCGCTGAACCACCGCGACAGGAGCTTTTTCGCAGGCTTAATCGCGCGCCCGGCGGCACCGCAGCGCTGGTCCGGCTACGTCGTCACCTGCTGCTTCGGTTGAAAAAAAACGCTCAATGGCAATCGGTGGAAGCAGATCTGCTGCACCTGCTCTCGTCCTGGTTCAACCCCGGATTTCTGGAGATGCGCCGCGTCGACTGGAGCTCGCCCGCGCATCTGCTCGAACAGATTATTCAACACGAAGCCGTGCATGCCATCGACGGCTGGGACGACCTGCGTCGACGCTTGCAACCGGACCGACGTTGCTTCGCGTTCTTTCATCCGCAGCTTGCCAATGTCCCCTTGATCTTTGTTGAAGTCGCGCTCGGAACGGCCATGCCGGACGCCATCGCTCCGCTGATCGACAAGAACTCTGCGATCACTCTGCCCAAACAATTTCGTGTCGCTGCGTTCTATTCCATCAGCAACTGCGAGCCAGGCTTGCGTGGCGTCTCGCTCGGCAATTTTTTGATCAAGCGGGTGGCGGAAGCATTAAAACTGGAGCTGCCACAGCTCAAAACGTTCTGCACGTTGTCGCCCATTCCGGGATTCATGTCGTGGCTCGTGCGTGGCAAAGCGGCGCTGGTCTACGAAGGGCTCAAGCCGGCGGTGCTCAAACGACTCAATGCGGCACACGACGTATTGCACGCTGCCACCGACCGCGAGCTGGCAAGGCTCGCGAGCGCGGACACGGTCAACGCGCTCAATGAAGACGCCAGTGAAGCGCTGCTTGCGCTCGCGAGCGCCTATTTAATCCACGAATCACCGCGTACCCAGGGCGATCCGGTGGCGCGCTTTCATCTCGACAACGGTGCGCGATTGGAGCGCATCAACGCGCTGGCCAACGTGACGGCGAAGGGCTTGAAGCAGTCGGCCGGGTTGATGGTGAACTATCTCTACAACCTTGATCGCGTCGAGCAGTCGCATGAGGATTTTGTTAACGGTACGGTGACGCATGCGCGGGCGGTTTCGTCGTTGATTTAGCGCGCACCGGATAACATTTCAAAAGGAGGACACTTAATGCAACCCGATACTTTCTCACCCAAGCGAAGCCTGATCGTCACAGCAATTGCTGCTGCCGCCTGCGTGTTCACGCCGTTTGCCGCAAACGCACAAACCACCTGGCCGAGCAAACCCGTCACCATCGTCGTGCCATTCCCGGCAGGCGGTGGCACCGACGCCTTCGCGCGTCCGCTCACCGCCACGCTCAGTAAAAACACTGGCAAGCAGTTCATCATCGACAACCGAGGCGGTGCTGGCGGCACGCTCGGCGCGAGCATCGCAGCGAAGGCGGCCCCGGATGGTTACACGTTTTTTCTAGGCGCAGTGCATCATGCCATCGCGCCTTCGATGTATCCGAAGCTTGACTACGATATCGAGAAAAGCTTTGTCCCCATCGCACTGGTTTCCT
This sequence comes from Burkholderiales bacterium, assembly GCA_043758415.1. GTDB lineage: Bacteria > Pseudomonadota > Gammaproteobacteria > Burkholderiales > Casimicrobiaceae > Casimicrobium. The sequence goes on along the minus strand of JAYVNO010000203.1, from coordinate 2,422 downwards.
CAGTGCCGCAGGTGATCGTGGTCAACCCACAAAAAGTACCTACTAACGATTTGAAAGGTTTCATCGACGCGGCGAAAAAAGCGGACGGCAAGATGAATTACGGTTCAGCGGGCAGCGGTTCGTCGCACCATTTGGCGGGTGAGCTTTTCAATAGCCTCGCAGGCACAAAAATCACCCATGTCCCGTACAAAGGCGCAGGCCCCGCGCTCACCGATTTGATGGGCGGACAGATCGACGTGATGTTCGACGGCATGGGCTCCAGCGCTGGCCACATTAAGGGCGGACGCATCAAGGCGATTGCTGTGGCCAGTGAAAAGCGAGCACCGGGATTCCCCAATATTCCCACCGCGATGGAGTCGGGCCTGAACTACAAAGTCTCGACATGGTACGGCTTGTGGGCACCCAAAGGCACGGCCGCTGATGTAATTACAAAGATGCAAGCGGAGCTTAAAAAGGCCTACCACTCGGATGAGTTGAAAGTCATCTGGAACGGACTGGGCGCGGAGATTCCCGACCTGTATGGTGATGCGTTCGGTGGTTTTGTTACGTCAGAGCTCAAGCGCTGGGCTGAGGTTGCCAAGGCTTCTGGAGCCAAGCTGGATTAGTCGTTTGCGCTGGCCGGAGTGACGAGATATAGGGCAACGTTGGTAGGGTGGGCACCCCGTGCCCACCAAGCGGTGGCATAGCTTCCGACTCGTAATCAACCTCACCGTGGACACGGGGTGCCCACCCTACGAGTGCTACGAGTGCCATGAAGAGATCATGAACAACAAAAACTTATTCGCCGCGATACGGGCCGCATTTCCGGCCGATCTGGACACCGTCGCTATCGAGTCCGCCGACAGCAGCACGGGCGCGACGCTCAAACCGTATTCGTGGCGCGACCTTGATGAGCACACCGCACGCATCGCCAACCTGCTGGCATCGCTCAATTTACCCGAAGGCAGCCGAGTCGCGGTGCAGACGGAGAAGAGCGTTGAAGCATTGATGCTGTATCTCGGCGTGTTGCGCGCGGGCTATGTGTATCTGCCGCTCAACACGGCCTATCAGGCGAGCGAGATTGAATACTTTATCGGCAACGCAGAACCTGCGGTGGTCGTGTGTTCGCCAAAGTCTCTCGCATGGATTCAACTCCTTGCCGCTGCGTCGAAAGTCACGCGTGTTTTCACCTTGGATGAAGCCGGTGGCGACACGCTCATCGACGCCGCCGCAGGACACTCGGCGACGCATACCGTCGCTGCAAAACAAGCAGACGATCTTGCCGCGATTCTGTACACCAGCGGCACCACGGGGCGCAGCAAAGGTGCGATGCTGTCGCACAACAATCTGCTCTCGAACGCGCTCACACTCAAAGCATATTGGGGCTGGAGCGCGAGTGACGTGTTGATTCACGCGCTGCCCATCTTTCATGTGCATGGGCTTTTCGTAGCGTCGCACTGCGCGCTGCTCTCGGGTGCCAGGATGGTATGGTTATCAAAATTTGATCCGGATGCGGTGATTGCAAGATTGCCGGAAGCGACCGTGTTCATGGGGGTGCCGACGCTTTACGTGCGGCTGCTTGCTGACCATCGTCTCAACCGCGACCTCTGCAAAAACATGCGGCTCTTTGTCGCAGGCTCCGCGCCGCTGCTCATAGAAACATTCAACGAATGGCGCGATCGCACCGGTCACACCATCCTCGAACGCTACGGCATGAGCGAAACCGCCATGCTTACTTCGAACCCGTACAACGCGCAGCACGGCGAAAGACGCGGTGGCACGGTAGGTTTTCCGCTACCGGGCGTTCAGGTTCGTGTGTCCGGCGACGACGGTGCTGCGTGTCCGGTCGGAGACATCGGTGGCATCGAGGTCAAAGGCCCAAACGTGTTCAACGGCTACTGGCGCATGCCCGAGAAAACAAAGGAAGAATTTACCGCTGAGGGCTGGTTCAAGACCGGGGACGTGGGCAAGATTGATGATCGCGGTTACGTCGTCATCGTAGGCCGCAGCAAGGACCTCATCATCAGCGGTGGCTACAACGTGTACCCCGCAGAGATCGAGGGTTACTTGAACGACATGCCTGGCGTCGCCGAATCCGCAGTCGTCGGCGTGCCGCATCCTGATTTTGGCGAAGTGGGCGTGGCGGTGGTCGTTGCCAAGGTGGGTAGCGCGCTGGATGCAACTGCCATGCTGGCGGACCTCAAATCAAAAATTGCCAATTTCAAAGTGCCGAAACGCGTGTTCATCGTTGGCGACTTACCGCGCAATGCGATGGGCAAAGTGCAGAAGAATTTGTTGCGGCAGGAGCATGCGGGGCTATTCGTTTAAGGGCACCTCTAATAATTCATTTGTGCGGCGCATTGTGTCGTCGCGCGGTGCTCGCAATCCTCACGTGACCTGCGCGTACGCTCCGGTTGCTGCGCTCCGGGCTCCTAACACTGCA
>JAYVNO010000202.1:0-11524 GCA_043758415.1 Burkholderiales bacterium | reverse complement strand
TCATCTGTAACTCCTGCTTGCCAGACCGTCATCGGTCCAGCGTGAGGCCCAGAGTTTCCACTTATTCCACTGTTCAGTTTTGCGAAGCCACTTCTCTTAGGCCGTACTAATTAAGGCTTCAACTAAAAAGTTAATGCGCGAAATGGCCGCTCAAAAAACAGCCGTTTCTACGCATTGCTGAGCGCGAAACCGCTGCTATCATGCATCGGACAGCAGGGGGTCGCGCGAGGATAAAGTGGACGCGCAGCCCCAACAAATATTCACGCAAGAATCACGAACAAGGAGGCTCCCATGGATCAACCGTGGCTTAAAAATTATCCCAAAGGCGTACCCGCCACGATCCAGTACGACCAGTACGCGTCGATTGTGCAACTACTCGAAGAGAGCTACCAAAAATTCGCAACGCGCCCGGCCTTCACCTGCATGGGCAAAACGTTGACGTACGGCGATGTCGACACGTATTCGCGCTCGCTCGGTGCGTACCTGCAGAGCCTCGGCCTGCAACAGGGCGACCGCGTTGCCTTGATGATGCCCAACGTGTTGCAATACACCGTCGCGGTCGCTGCCGTTTTGCGCGCCGGATTTGTGGCGGTCAATGTGAATCCGTTGTACACGCCGCGTGAGCTAGAACATCAGCTGAAAGACTCCGGCTCCAAGGCCATCATCATTCTGGAGAACTTCGCTGCAACGTTGCAGGTAGTGCTCGACAAAACGCCAATCAAACACATCGTGCTTGCCGCGATGGGCGACATGTTGGGCCTGATCAAGGGCACGCTGGTCAACTACGTAGTGCGCAACAAAAGAAAAATGGTGCCCGCGTTTAGCTTGCCCACGGCAGTGAAATTTAACGATGCGATGGCGCGCGGCAAACCGCTCGCGTTGTCACCGTCAAAAGCAAAATTTGACGACCCCGCCGTGCTGCAGTACACCGGCGGCACCACGGGGGTTTCCAAGGGCGCAACGCTCCTGCATCGCAACATCATCGCCAACGTGTTGCAGTCCGAGGCCTGGATGCAACCGGCGCTGAACAATCCGAAAAAGCCGAAGCCGCCGGAGCAGTTGATCACCGTTTGCGCGCTGCCGCTGTATCACATCTTCGCATTCACGATTTGCTATCTGCTCGTGACGCGCACCGGTGGTCACGCCATTTTGATCCCGAATCCGCGCGATATTCCGGGCACGATCAAGGCGCTCAAAGGCTTTGAGCTGCATATGTTCCCGGCCGTCAATACGCTCTACAACGCACTGGTCAACGACCCCACGTTTGCCGAGCTTGACACCAAGAATTTGCGTGTGTCCAACGGCGGCGGCATGGCCGTACAGAAGGCCGTCGCAGACAAGTGGCTGGCAGCAACGGGTTGCCCGATTGTTGAGGGCTACGGGCTTTCCGAAACGTCACCGTCGGCCACCTGCAATCCTACCGATTCAGAGGCTTTTTCCGGCACCATCGGCATGCCGTTGCCGTCGACCGATATCGCGATTCGCGACGACGATAACAACCCCGTCAAGATGGGCGAACCGGGCGAAATTTGCATCAAAGGCCCGCAGGTGATGGCGGGCTACTGGCAGCGAGATGACGAGAGCGCCAAAGCGTTCACCACCGACGGCTTCTTCAAATCCGGTGACATCGGCACCATGGACGAGCGTGGCTACGTGAAGATCGTAGATCGCAAAAAAGACATGGTGCTGGTGTCCGGTTTCAACGTGTATCCAAACGAAGTCGAAGACGTCGTCGCCAGCTGCCCTGGCGTGATGGAGTGTGCTGTGATCGGCGTGCCGGACGACAAGTCGGGCGAGGCAGTCAAAGTGTTCGTTGTCAAGAAAGACCCGGCACTGACCGAGCAGCAAGTGCGCGACTATTGCGAAGCGAATCTCGCTGGCTACAAAAAGCCGAAGTACGTGGTCTTCCGCGCTGATCTACCGAAGACACCGGTCGGCAAAATTCTGCGGCGCGAGTTGCGGGATTTGGATAGGAAGGCGGCTTAGCCTTCGCGGTTGCGTCACCAAAAAGCGGCCTTTTGAGGCCGTTTTTAATTTTGAACTTCACTCAATCTGACGTCATTCTCGGCCCAGTCGGGAATCCAGAAAGTTGGCAATCGCAATAGCGCTGAATGAAGTGAACGCGTGGTTCAGCGCTGGATACCCGCCTCCGGCGAGTATGACGCCATCAAAGAGGTTGTGTAGCGCTACACCGGATCCTGAAAACCGTCCGCCCGATAAGTAAGGACTAACGTATCACGTGCGCCGTCATCACCATCCGGCTGAATCGGAGTCGATTCATGAATCACGCGCGCATCGTCGAGCAGCAACACTGACCAAGACTCGGTCAAAGTAAAGCGCACCCCGCTCGGGCCATTCGCCTCAAACACCCGTGTTTCACCGCCTTTGATATGGTGGCGATTGACCAAAACCACCGCCACAAAATCCACACCATCACGATGCGCACCTTCGGGCGTGGGTCGCCCGATGCCATCTGTGGTGTCTATGCGAAATTGATGGGCCTCGATGAACCACTGTCTAGCCCCCTCTCCCTCGGGGAGAGGGTTGGGGTGAGGGTGGTGGCTTTCGGAGTTAGTCGCTTCAGCAGCGTTCCCCCACCCCAGCCCCCGGCCTTCGCCAGGGCAGCCTCTACCCCCGCTGGGGGAGGGAGTCAATCGCGAAAACACGTCACCTAGTTGCGATAGCAATCCGCGCCAAGCTTCCGCAGCACACACCGCAGGCGTTATCGGCTCAAACCACCGCTCAATCCCGCCGTGCAACGCGTTGTAATCAACCGGCTGCCAATGCGCGCGATGCGGGCTTTGCACAAGCGATGGCGGCGCAATCATCTGTACAAAGCTGCTGTGCCGCCGTGCGCGGTACTTGCCGCCGTCTTTCAGATAGCCATCGCGCGGCAGATCATTCCACGTTGTCTCAAGGGCCGACAACGCCGCCGTCGTCACGCCAAAACACGCCTCAAGCGCTGCGGGCGCGACGAGACAAAAGCCCTTTGCCCGCATTTCTTGCACAATGGCGTCTCTGTTCGTAACCGTTTGCAAATGGCCTCCTGCCGTGACTCATTTTTCTGCCAACATCAATCGTGTCGCCCTGCTCCGAAACAGCCGTGATAACGGGCTGCCCAATTTGCTGCACGCGGCCGAAACCATACTCAACGCCGGCGCTGCCAGCATCACTGTTCACCCGCGACCGGATGAGCGGCACATCCGGCTCAACGATATTGGCCCCATTGCTGCGCTGGTCGCACGCTATCCCGGTCGCGAATTCAACATCGAGGGCAATCCGCACCACAACCTGATGGAGATTGTAGAAGCCACATTACCGCAGCAGGCAACCTTCGTCCCCGACGCGGTGAACACGCCAACCTCCAATCGCGGCTTTGCGGCGGGGGAAGAAATGCACGCCGTGCAGCCACTCATCGCCCGTTTGAAGGCAAAAGGCATTCGCGTGAGCGTCTTTGTCGACGCCAACATCGCGAGCGTTGAGGCTGCGCATTCGGCAGGCGCTGATCGCATTGAGCTTTATACCGAGCCTTATGCCGCTGCTTTCGCGCACGGCGGTGCGGCCGCCGCAGCGCAGTGTTTGCAGCACTTTGCCGTCGCCGCGCAGCGTGCGCGCGAACTTGGGCTCGGCGTCAATGCGGGACATGATTTGAACCTGGACAATTTGCCTGATTTCATCGCAGCCGTGCAACCCCTTGAGGTCTCCATTGGCCACGCGTTCATTGCCGATGCGCTGTGGCTTGGGTTTGAGGCCGCCACCCAACGCTACGTTGCGTTATGCAAAAGCCAGTCGTTTTTGTAGTTTTTGTAGGGTGGGCAGCCTCTGCCCACCGTGGCGTCGTCTCGCAAAGAGGGTCACTTTGCCGAGGCTTGGTGGGCACGGCGATTTTGCTCAGTGCGCCACCCTACGCGATGCACTGCGGAGAGTAATCTATGAGCAATACCAAACCTCTCGCGCTGACCCTCGGCGACCCGGCAGGCATCGGCCCCGAGATCGTGGTCAAGGCGCTGGCGCATGACGCCATACTGCGAGATCGCGTGGTGGTCGTCGGCGATCCATGGGTGTTGCAGGATGCACTGGCACGCAACGCCCCGGAGTTCCACGTCAAGCGCGTCGACCTGCGCGACGCGCTACCCGAGCTTCACGAGCACGACATCGCGCTGCATGCAGTGTCGTCGCTCAACACGCTTCCAGCGTCCGGCAAAGTGTCAGCGGACGCGGGCCGTGCCGCCTACGGCGCCATCGTCGAAGCCGCGCAACTGAGCCTGCAAGGCCACACCTGCGGTATGGCAACTGCCCCCATCAACAAGCTCGCACTGCGCGCCGCAGGCATCAGCGAGCCGGGGCACACCGAAATTCTCGCGCGTTTGTCGGGTCTTGAAGGCACCTCGCGCTTTGCGATGATGTTCGCCAGCGAGCATTTGCAAGTGGTGCTCGCCACCATTCACCTGCCGCTGTCGCAGGCGTTGATCGCGCTCACGCCCGAGCTGATTTTCGAGAAGATTCAGCTCACGCACGAAGCGGGAAAGTGGCTCGGCAAGGTTAATCCCAAAATTGCCATCGCGGGCATCAATCCGCATGCGAGTGAAGGCGGCATGCTCGGCAGTGACGAAGCGCGCGTGCTCGTGCCCGCCATCGACAAGGCGCGCGAACACGGCTTCAACGTCACCGATCCGCTGCCACCCGATACCGTCTTCATGCGCGCTCGCACTGGCGAGTTCGACGTGGTGCTCGCGATGTATCACGATCAGGGCTTGATCCCGGTCAAATTGCTGGGGCTGGATAGCGCGGTGAACGTCACCATCGGCCTGCCCTTCCTGCGCACCAGCGTCGATCACGGCACCGCTTTTGACATCGCGGGGCGAGGCATCGCGTCCGAGGCGAACCTGCTGCATGTATTGCGCTGGCATTTGGCACGTTCGGCACGTTTGGCGTGCTGACCTAGGCGTACTTTCTGCGCACACAGCACGATAGCCAGCCACAAATAATTGCTTTGTCATGAGGTGCGCCCCTTAAAATCGTCGATTTTGAAGCTATTGACCGGTGCCAGCGCCCGTCACGTCAGCCGATGACTCCCGCCGAAACCCTACCGTCAGAGTTCCCCGACGCCTTGCCGATTGGCACGCGGCTGGGTGACTTTACCGTGACGCGCGTGATCGGACTGGGCGGTTTCGGCATCGTATACATGGCGCATGATCACGCGCTCGAACGCACGGTGGCGATCAAGGAATATTTGCCGGTCACCATTGCCGGGCGCACCAGCGCGCAAACGGTGCTGGTGCGGTCGACCCATCAGCAGGACACCTATACGTCGGGTTTGCAGAGCTTTATGCGCGAGGCGCGTTTGCAAGCGCGCTTTTCGCACCCGGCGCTGCTTGAGGTTTATCGGGTATGGGAGCAAAACGGTACGGCCTACATGGCCATGCGTTACTACCCCGGCAATTCGCTGCGCGACCTACGCCTTGATGCCGATTCGACGCGAATGTTTGACGAGTCGTCGCTGCAACGCATCATGTCGCCCGTGTTTGACGCGCTGGAAGAGTTGCACTCCCAAAACGTGCTTCACCGTGACGTGTCACCCGACAACATTTTGATGACGCCGTCGGGTGCGCCGGTGCTGCTTGATTTTGGCTCGGCGCGAACGGTGATTGCCGGAGACGAACAATCGCTCACCACGGTGCTCAAACCGGGCTATGCGCCGCTTGAACAATACGCCGACGACGGCACCATGGAACAAGGCCCGTGGACGGACGTGTACGGCCTCGGCGCGGTGCTGCACTATCTGGCCATTGGCAGCGCGCCGCCGCAGGCCGTGACGCGGCTGCTCGGCGGGACACTGCGTGCGTTTGAAGACGTTGCTGCCAGTCGCTACTCGCAGGCGTTTGTTTCAGCAGTCACCGCTGCGCTTGCTGTCAAAACGCAGGATCGGCTGCAAAACGTCGCGGCATTTCGCGAAGCGTTGGGATGGGGGAATGAACAGGCTTGCGAGGCAGCAACAACCGTCCTGATCCCACCGACGCTGGTATCTGCGAATGACACAAGTCATTCGGAAGCGGCGTCCCCGAGTTCGATCAGGCAGCAACCCTTGCTACCCGTGGCGCAAACGGAACCGTCGCAACCGTCTGCACAGCGCCCCGGTCCGCGTTTGCTGCTGATCGGCTCGTTGCTGGCAATGGCGCTGGGCGGCGTTGCCTACTTTGTATCCACACGACCCGCTTCGCAGGCTCCAGTGGTGCCGATAGTTGCGCCTGCGTTGCCTCCGGTGCCTCCGGTGCCTGCACCATCAGCGCCGCTGTCGGCGCCAGCGCCAGCCCCGGTTCCTGCTGCTGGGACGCCCAAGCAATCAGCACCCACGGCGCGTGACGAATCCAATCCGACACCCTCCGGCAACAAAGCCGAAGCGGCCTCGTCCGCCCCCAAAAACCAAGAAAAACGCCCCACGCAAAAGCTCACCAACAACAGTCCGACTGCGTCTACGCCGGCGTTGCCGAAACCGCGCAGCCCCGGCAACGGCGGTAACACTGAGCAGGCGACCGCCACCTGCGAGCGACTCTTCGCTAAACTCTCGTTGGGCAACGCTGTACTCACCGAGACCGAGCAAAAGCAACTGCCAGGATGCAGGTGACCAATCTCCAAAGGGGAAAATCGTGCTTCAACATCGTATTCAACGTTTTATTCAGCACTTTCGGCTGCAAACTACATTTCTGTTGATCGCTGCTGTCACGCTGACGGCCTGCCAGCAGCCGCCGGTCAAGCCGTACGTACCACCGCCGATTGAAACCATGTATCACCGCGATGCAACGTCCGCCGTTGATTTTTTGGCGCGCACGCTGGCGCAACAGCTCACCAATGTCACGCGCCCGACGCAGTCCACGGTGCCGGTCGAAGAGTTTTTCAGCTCCCAATCGGCCGAGGTTTCAACCTCGGGCCGCGCGCTGCAACAGCAGTTGGCGACGACGCTCTCCGGCACCTTTGCGCCGATGAAATTTGTACCGCTCGACATCAATAGCGCGAACAGCGCGCAGTGGGTGCTGCTTGCAAATTACGCCACGCCGAATCCAACCGAAAATTTGCCTGCAGGCAAATGGGTGCGGCTTCAAGTGGCGATGGTTGAATCGTCCACGGGGCGCGTGTTGACGCGTATCAGCACCTACCTTGACGCCGCGCAATTTAACTCGGAACCGACGCAGTTTTTCAAAGATGCGCCGATGTATTTCACCGACGAGCGGCATCGTCAGCGCGTCGGCGTCATGAGCGGTCAGCCGCAGCCACTGAGTAGTTCACTGCAAATCCAGTCCGAGCTGACCAACGCCATCGCGGCCTACGAGGCGAGTCGCTTTCCCGAGGCTGAGCAAGGATTCATCAAGGTGCGAACGCTGGCCGCCAATCATCCCGGCGCGCTCACCGGCCTCTATCAGACCTATTGGAAACAGGGCCGAAAGCCGGAGGCCGAGCAGGCGTTTTCTGATCTGGTCGCAGCCGGTGTCGACGCAGGTTCGCTGTCGGTCAAACTGCTGTTCAAAGTCGGCGGCACCGCCTTCGTCGACAGCGCTGACCTTTCAACACAATATCGCCTATGGCTCAAGTCAGTCGGGCAGGTAGCGACCAGCAAGGATCGCTGCGTCGACGTGACCGGGCACGCGGGCAAATCGGGGGGCGCCGACTACAACGACCGCTTGTCGTTACAGCGCGCCGAGAGCATCGTCGCACTCATCGCACAAACCAGCCGCGACGCCCGGACCCGCTTTAAATCCGCCGGTCGCGGTTTTCAGGAAACCATCGTCGGCACCGGTGCAAACGACGCAACCGATGCGATTGATCGCCGCGTGGAATTCAAGGTTCGGGCCTGCGAAAAGTAGTAACAGCTTTCCGCTGTACGCCATTATGCATATGGCATAGGCATCCATACAGTTGATTATCGACTTATGATCTTTTTTCAGTGCCAGCCCATAGTGAGTAGGGCTTTCATCCAAAAGCAGATCGGCATAGCTTTTGCCTTTGCGGGCGCGGTGTGGCGCCCAAAAATTTGCCTCACGAGCTCCGCTGGCACTCTCAATGCCTACAAACGCCTATGGCAACCGTGAGTTCTGTCCTACACCCTGAAGCGGTAACGATACGTAATATTTGAGACAAGTACACGAATTCGCAGCAATTCCGCTTGTGATGCACTTGCCGCGCTACATTGTCTGCTCCCGCAACACCTTTCACGGAATTCCCTGACGCGCTGCCGGTTGGCACGATTCTGGGCGATTTCACTGTCACGCGCGTGATTGGTTTGGGCGGCTTCGGCATCGTCTACATGGCACACGACAACGTGCTTCAGCGCACCGTCGCGATCAAGGAATATCTTCCGATCACTATTGCTGGACGTACCAGCGCAAAGACCGTTCTGGTTCGTTCCACGCATCAAACAGACACCTACCTTGCAGGCCTGCACAGCTTCATGCGCGAAGCGCGATTGCAAGCGCGGTTTTCGCATCCCGCCATGCTTGAGGTCTATCAGGTCTGGGAGCACAACGGCACCGCCTATATGGCCATGCGCTACTACCCTGGCGAGGCACTGCTTGACTTGAGGCAGGGTGCGGAGGCGGGCATTTTGTTTGACGAAGCTGCCATCTGCCGCATCATGGCACCCGTGTTTGACGGTTTGCAGATGCTGCATGCGCAAAACGTACTTCATCGCGACGTGTCGCCAGACAACATTTTGATCATGCCCTCCGGCGCTGCCGTCCTGCTTGATTTCGGATCGGCGCGTATGGTGGTGGTGGGTGCTGAGCAATCATTGACTACGGTGCTCAAACCCGGTTATGCGCCGGTTGAGCAATACATCGACGATGGCACCATGGAGCAAGGCCCGTGGACGGACGTCTACGCGCTCGGTGCAGTGCTGTACTTTCTGGCCATGGGAACAGCACCTCCGCAAGCGGTTAGCCGGATGCTTGGCGGCACACTGCACGAGTTCGAGGCGAGCGCACGTGGGCGTTACTCCGCCGCGTTCATCAGCGCGGTCACCGCGTCGCTGACGGTACAGCCAACGCTGCGAGTGCAGAGCGTTGCCGCTTTACGCGATGCGCTGGGGTGGCCCGATGAACCAGCGGCCGATACCGGGAAATCGGTGCTGGTATCGACCATGGCGTTGCCGTTCAATGCGGAGTGGCGGGCCGCACAACGCGCCTCGCCAACACCCAGCATGCGGACATCGACACCTGCGGCCAGTGACGCGGTGACCGTGCTGGTCACCACGCCTATGGCCTGCATCGCCCCTGCCCCTCGTCCCGCCCTGGCCGCCGAGCCTCCCGGTACGGTACGCAATGGGACTGACGAGCTGATGCTGGACGGCGACGATGCAGAGGGATCGGCATCTCCGCTTGCAAACGATAGTAAAGCGAAAAGCGGCAATGCTTCGGCTATCCGTCGGCACGGGCTTCTGGCTGCTTGTGTCGCGATCGGGGGGTTGGGTCTGGCAATGATCGTGCAGCCAGAGCATCGTGCTTCGACCACCACGCCCTCGTCGGCCGCCGCCAACGCAGCAGAGTCACCACCCAAGTTAAGGCTGACCGCAACCCTGCCAGACGCCGAAAATAAGTCGTTGGCGATGCCCTTTGCAGCCCAGTCGCTGCCCGCGCCCAATGCACTGCCGGCTGGCAGCACGAAGCATGCGCCGTCTTTGGCTCGACCTCGGGCAACGGTGCCGAAAAAGAGCGCAGATGAGGTTAAAGTGAACGATGGTGTCGCCGCCGCCGCGCCCGCGACGTCCGCCGCGACCACAGGTTCCATCGCGCCCGCCGCCGACAGCCGTCCTGCGCCCATTCGCCTAAAAAGCGCCGCGTGTCAACGCCAACAGTCAAGACTTGCGCCCAGCGAAGCAGCAAACGCGCAGAGCGAGAACGGACAATTGAGCGACTGCCGATGAGCACACTCATCGCCTGCGTTGCGTTGGAATAAATCACTTATGATCGGCGGATCGAGCCGTTCGCCGCGATGGGCGAAAATATCGCCATGTCAAACACCATGCACCTCTCGGGCCTTGAGCCCCTTGAAATCGGCCCTGATTCGCTGTTTGTGAACGTCGGTGAGCGCACCAACGTCACCGGCTCCCGTGCTTTCGCCAAATTGATCCTCAACGACGACTACGCTGGTGCCGTCGAAGTCGCGCGGCAGCAGGTCGCCAGCGGCGCGCAGATCATCGACGTCAACATGGACGAGGCAATGCTCGACAGCAAGGCCGCGATGATGAAGTTTTTGAACATCATCGCCACCGAGCCTGACATTTCGCGGGTGCCTGTGATGATCGATTCGTCGAAATGGGACGTGATCGAGGCGGGCCTGAAATGCGTGCAGGGCAAGAGTGTTGTCAACTCGATTTCGATGAAAGAAGGCGAGGAAAATTTCATCAAGCAGGCGCGCCTGTTGCGTCGTCACGGTGCGTCTGCGGTGGTGATGGCGTTTGACGAAAAAGGTCAGGCTGACACCTATCAACGGAAGATTGAAATTTGTGAGCGCGCGTACAAATTGCTCGTCGACACGGTAGGCTTTCCGCCGGAAGACATCATCTTCGACGCCAACGTGTTCGCGCTCGCCACCGGGCTTGAGGAGCACAACAATTACGGCGTCGATTTCATCGAAGCCGTGCGCTGGATAAAGCTCAATTTGCCCGGCGCGAAGACCTCAGGCGGCATCTCCAATATGTCGTTTTCGTTTCGCGGCAACGACCATGTGCGCGAGGCGCTACACACGGTGTTCCTGTATCACGCGATCAAGGCGGGCTTGACGATGGGCATCGTCAACGCGGGGCAAGTCGGTATTTACGACGAGCTGGAGCCGGAGCTGCGCGAGCATTGCGAAGATGTGGTGTTGAATCGTCGTGCCGATGCGACCGAGCGCATGCTGCTGCTCGCTGAAAAAGTCAAAGGCGGCGGCAAGGTTCGCGTTGAAGATTTGTCTTGGCGCGAGCTGCCCGTGAACGAGCGTCTCAAGCATGCGCTAGTAAAAGGCATCAACACCTTTATCGTCGAAGACGCCGAGGAATCGCGTCAGGGATTTTCGCGTCCGCTGGAAGTCATCGAAGGCCCGCTGATGGCGGGTATGGATGTGGTCGGCGATCTGTTCGGGCAGGGCAAGATGTTCCTGCCGCAAGTGGTGAAATCGGCGCGCGTGATGAAGCAGGCGGTCGCCCATCTGGTGCCATTCATTGAAGAAGAAAAGCGCTTGCTCGGCACCAAGGCCAAGACCAAAGGCAAGATCGTTTTGGCGACGGTCAAGGGCGACGTCCATGACATCGGCAAGAACATCGTGGCGGTCGTGCTTCAGTGCAATAACTACGAAGTCATCGATCTCGGCGTGATGGTCGCCTGCGACAAAATCCTCGCGGCAGCGAAGGACTCAAACGCGAACATCATCGGCCTGTCTGGCCTCATCACGCCGTCGCTTGAAGAGATGGCATACGTCGCGAAAGAGATGGATCGCCTCGATTTCCATGTGCCGCTGTTGATTGGCGGCGCTACGACGTCGCGCATGCACACAG
>JAYVNO010000201.1:0-3761 GCA_043758415.1 Burkholderiales bacterium | reverse complement strand
GCAGCGGCAATATCAAGATATTGCCCAAAAAACAGGCGAAATATGAACCGGGCCGGCGAATTTGCAGCCGATGCTTTTCAAACCCGACAGGCTCCTAGCCTTCATTCAGAATTTTTGTGAGCGCTTTTTCGGTCAGGCCCCGCGCTTTTGATTGAGCGCCAATCGGCGCGGTCACTCGCCGCAGTTCATCAACGGCTGCCTTGTCGCTGAGCGGAAAAAGCGCGCTGATGAGCTTGGTGAATTCGTAGCGAAGTGCTTCCGGATCACCTGCGGCGGACATGACAAACGAGGTTGGCCGACCGCGACGCGTGATGACCACCGGCTCGCGCTGCGAGGTGTCGATCAGTTCGCCAAACTTGTTCTGCGCCTGTAGAGAGGACATGGTGATCATAGATAACCCTTTTACAGTCAATACGTCGATTATAGCTGTTTCAGTGGGCTTCGTCTACGCTGGCAGTCTGAAATTACTGGCGAAGCGCTCCCGGCGCTTTGGCTTCGCGTAATGGGGTACTTTTGTTGGGTCGGGCGCCGTTTGCGCGGGGTGGGCACGAGATAGCCATGTTCGGCACTGGCGCTTCGTGGGGCGGGGAACAGGTTGACTGCTCCGGCCCGGTGAAGTATTGATTTTCCGTTCGGGCTGAGCTTGTCGAAGCCTAGTTCGCACAGGGAAACCCTTCGACGAGCTCAGGGCGAACGAATAAAGAAGTGCAGCCGTCACAAGACCGGATCAGTAGCGTGGAAAACGGCAGGGAGCCGACGCTCAGGAAACGAGAGCGGGTGAAGGCCATCCGTGGACGTGGGCAGATAATTCAAGTTCTGAATTACCCAACTTATCGCCGTTCCCGCCGCTGCAGGATTGGCGAAGAAAAATAAGCTCACGCACAATATGTCGTTCAACTACACCCGTCCCTACCCCGGTGGCCGCTCACCGCTGATGACCCGCAATGTGGTGTCGACCACGCACCCGCTTGCCGCGCAAGCGGGCGTGTCGATGATGAAAGCGGGCGGCAACGCGATTGACGCGGCCATCGCGACGGCTGCCGTGCTGACTGTCGTCGAGCCTTGCAGCAATGGTCTCGGCAGCGATCTTTTTGCGCTCGTCTGGAGTCCTGAAGACAAGGCGCTGCACGGCCTCAACTCATCCGGTCGCTCGCCACAAGCATGGTCGCCGGACACGTTCAAGGGCATGCAGGCGATGCCCGAGCGCGGCTGGATGTCGGTCTCGGTGCCCGGAGCCGTCGCGGGCTGGATGGCGCTGTCGAAGCGCTACGGCAAACTGCCGTTTGCCGATTTGCTGGCGCCTGCGATTGACACTGCCGAGCGTGGCTACATGGTCACGCCGATCATTGCAGGCCAGTGGACGCGCGCAGTGCCGATCCTTCAGAACCAGCCCGGTTACGCGCAGCACTTCATGCCGCATGGCCGCGCGCCACTGCCCGGTGAGCTGTTCTGCAACCCGGCACAGGCCGAGTCGCTACGCCTGATTGCCGAGAGTGAGGGTGAATCGTTCTATCGCGGCCAGCTCGCCGCGCGCATCGTGGCGCATGCCAAGGCTAACGGCGGTCTGATGACCGGCATTGATCTGGCAGCGCATGTGGCCGATTGGGTGGAGCCGATTCGCACCTCTTATCGCGGCTATGAAGTCGCCGAAATTCCGCCGAACGGGCAGGGTATCGCCGCGCTGATGGCGCTGGGCATGATGGAGGAATTCGACTTCGCGTCCCTTGGGCCGGATCATCCCGATTACTGGCATCTGGCGATTGAATCGATGAAGCTCGCGTTCCGCGATGTGCGTGCGCAAGTGGCGGATCCGGCGTACATGAATGTGTCCCCCGCCGCAATGCTGGATCGTGATTTTTTGAAGCGTCGCGCCAAGCTGATCGATATGAAGCGCGCGCAGGATTTCTCGCCGAGCGCCGAGTTGCGCGGTGGCACCGTGTATCTCAACGCCGCCGACGAAAGCGGCATGATGGTGTCGCTGATTCAATCGAATTACATGGGCTTCGGTTCTGGCGTGGTCGTCGATGGAATCTCCCTGCAAAACCGTGCCTGTGGCTTCGTGCTGGAACCGACGCATCCGAACTGTGTGGCGGGCGGCAAGCGCCCGTTCCACACCATTATTCCCGGCTTCATTTTGAAAGACGGCCAGCCGCAAAGCGCGTTCGGCGTGATGGGTGGCCATGTGCAGCCGCAAGGTCATCTGCAGACGGCGATTCGCATGATCGACTTCGGCGAAAACCCGCAAGCGGCACTCGACGGCCCACGCTTCCGCGTCGAGCAAGGGCTGGAGCTGGACCTCGAACCGTGGACGCCGAACGCCGTGCGTGAATCGCTCATCGCTCGCGGCCATCAGATGAAAGAGAACAAGGACAGCTATATGGATTTCGGCTCCGGTCAAATCATCTGGAAGACCGATAACGGCTACATCACGGGCAGCGACTGTCGGCGCGACGGCGGCGCTGTGGGTTTTTAGTCATGGCGCGAATGTCGTGCGTCAACTGCAAGCTGGCACCGTCCCGAGCGGATCGCGCATGACCGCGTTTGCCGATGCGATTGAATTTGCGCAATCGCACGAAGTCAATTGGCCGCGCGATCCGCTGGCTGCGCCTGCTGTTGGGCAAGTCGCTTTCGGCGTTCATCACACTGACCCCGCGCCGTGGAACGTGTTGCGCGGGCCCGTGCATGCGCGCGGCGGCGTATCTGGCGTCGTGATGCAACATGGCAGGGAAGTGGTCGCGTGGGGCGAACCGAATCGCGCGGATTTGACGTTTAGTGTGGCGAAAACTTATCTCGCGCTCCTGACGGGCGTGGCGCATGGGCGCGGGCTGTTGCCTGACGCGCATGAGCCCGTGGTGGCGCGGGTGCCGGACATTGGTTTTGATTCGGAGCACAACCGCGCGATCACCTGGGCGCATCTGCTTGAGCAGACTAGCGAATGGGAAGGCTCGTGTTTCGGCCTGCCGGACACGGTGGATCGTTACCGCGTCGTCGCGCATGATCCGCGTCCGGTTGCGGGCAAAAAGGGCGATGCGCGACCGTTGCACGCGCCGGGTACGTACTGGGAATACAACGATGTTCGCATCAATCAGTTGTCGCTGGCGCTGCTTCATTTGTTCAAGCAACCGCTGCCGGAAGTTTTTCGCGAAGCGATCCTTGCGCCGCTCAACGCGGGCGACAATTTTGCGTGGTGTGGCTATGACGATGCGTGGACTGAGATCGTCGACCACACGGGCGTGAGGCGAAAAATGCAAAGTGTTCCCGGCGGCACGCACTGGGGCGGTGGCGTGTCGATCAGCGCACGCGATCAGGCAAAGATTGGGCAACTCCTGCTCGACGACGGCGCGTGCAACGGCAAACAACTAATCCCGGCCAGCTGGGCGAAGCGGATGCGCCAGCCCTGCGCCATCGCGCCGTTTTATGGCTGGTTGATGTGGCTCAACACGGAGCAGGCAAATGAGGGCACCCATTTCCCCGGCGCATCAAAAAGCGCGAGTTTCATGGTCGGCGCGGGTGGGCATTACACCTGGATCGAACCGGCGCATGACGCGGTAGTCGTTGTGCGCTGGCTCGATTCGACGCAGGCGGCGGGGTTTATGACGCTGGTCGCGGATGCGCTGTCGGTTGCTGCGTAAGGATTTGCCGTTCCCATTGGACTAAATTGAGGGCGCTCCTATAAATTCATTTGTCGGGCGAACTGCGGCGTTGCACAGTGCTCGCAATCCTCATGTGACCTGCGCGGTAATGAAGGTTGCTGCGCGCCG
>JAYVNO010000200.1:0-11606 GCA_043758415.1 Burkholderiales bacterium | reverse complement strand
CTCTAATAATTCATTTTTGGGGATGCAGTGTTAGGAGCCCGGAGCGCAGCAACCGCAGCGTACGCTCTGGTACGTGAGGATTGCGAGCACCGCGCGACAACACAATGCGCCCCACAAATGAATTATTAGAGGTGCCCCAAAGTAGACGAAGAAGCTGCAGCTTAATTCACGCGACCCATCCAGCCCTGAACGTTCCTGTCCCGGGCTACTTTTTATAGAACTCTCGTACCTTGGCAACGATTTGGTTATCGGTCATTTTGTCGGTCGTCTCAACGCCTGCGATGCGCTCGCTTAAACCCTGCATCTCCATGCGTTTTTTGAACTCGCCTTTAGCCTCGCCTGGTCCAAAAATAAGGATGGATTTTGCGTCGTGTAGTTGTGCGATTACCTTGTCGTAGTATTGGTCGAGGTGAGTTGCAAACTGCCGGTCGCGCTGGTCCTCGGCTGAGCCGTCGCGTGCTGCGTGGCCCGAATAGCGGATGTGTTTTTCCATCCCTGATTCCATGCGTTGGGTTACCTCGGCCCCGGCGGCTTCCGTGGCCGCGAACACGATGATGGCTTCTTTGTGGTCGATCCACAATCCGGCGTTGTTGTTCATAATTTTGATCTCTGTTATTTGCGTTTGCTTGATTGCAATGTGGGCGTCGGATCGACTGCGTTCGCTTCCGAAAAAGGTGGATGCTACGGAGCGAGAACGACGCTTAAGCATTGAGCTTATGGCGCGTTGGCGTAAATGTTTGTCGGACGGTAGCGCGACTTTGCGTGCGCTGAAACGCGGCTTTGGGCTTTCCATGTCAACACGCATATTTGTGGCTGGCAAACGCACCCGATTTGATGGCAAAAATAAAAGCGCTCACGATATGATGTTAGCGCTATCATTTAAAGGTACCTGCGTGAAATCACATCGAATTTTTATGCCCAACATCAAGCCTATCCAGTCAACCTGCCGGAACCGATGAAGCGCTGTTTTATGATGACTGTCGCATTTAACCGTCGCTTTAGTCGCTGAATGTCAAACAGAATTAATCGTCTACTGCTCACCGGTGCCGCAGGTGGACTCGGGAAAATGCTTCGCCCACGCGTGGCCGTCATGGCCAAGATCGTTCGCGTTTCCGACCTCGCGGATGTGGCGGATGCCAAGGCTAATGAAGAGGTGGTGCATTGCGATCTGGGAGATTTCGACGGGATGCTCGGCCTGCTTGACGGCGTTGATGCCGTCGTTCATCTGGGCGGCATGTCGGCCGACGGCCCGTTCGAGCCGATCCTGAACGCCAACATTCGCGGCGTCTACAACCTGTACGAAAGCGCGCGTATTAACGGCGTTAAGCGCATTTTGTTCGCAAGCTCCAATCACGTTGTCGGCTTTCACAAACAGACTGAGCATCTCGACGCGACGGCGACCATGCGTCCTGACGGCAATTATGGTGTCAGCAAAGCGTTCGGCGAATCGTTATCGAGCTTTTATTTTGACCGCTACGGAATCGAAACCGTGTGCATGCGCATCGGCTCATCGTTCCCCCAGCCCATCGACCACCGCATGCTGTCGACGTGGCTGAGCTACGACGACCTGACAGAACTGATCCGTTGCGCCCTTGCCGCACCCAAGGTGGGCCACACGATCGTCTACGCTGCCTCCGCCAATGCGCCCTCGTGGTGGGACAACCGTGGCGCCGTACATCTCGGCTGGACGCCAAAAGATACGACAGAGACATTTCGTGCGGCAA
The DNA here is from genome assembly GCA_043758415.1 of Burkholderiales bacterium. GTDB lineage: Bacteria > Pseudomonadota > Gammaproteobacteria > Burkholderiales > Casimicrobiaceae > Casimicrobium. The sequence goes on along the minus strand of JAYVNO010000200.1, from coordinate 9,882 downwards.
TCGAGGCGACCGTGCCACGGCTGGACCCGCATGATGCCGCGGCGGTGTATCAAGGTGGCCAGTTCGTCAAACTGGGCCCATTTCCGCAAAAATAACCACTCGCTGAATCCCAATTTCTCGTGTAACTACTGACGTTAATCCAAGGAGGAAACTTGAAAATTACGCAAAACCCCGTTGTGCGCACGTTGCGAAAACTACTCACCGTGAGTATTGCTGCCGCACTCGCCGCGCAAATCGGTGCCACTGAATTCCGCTCTGCTGAAATTCACCCCGACGACTACCCGACGACGCTTGCGGTCAAGCAAATGAGCGAGACGCTCAAGAAGCTGACCAACGGCAAGCACAGCATCAACGTGTTTTCTGGCGGCAAACTTGGCAACGAGAAAGACACGATCGAGCAGGCAAAGATCGGTGCCATCGCCATGACCCGCGTCAACGTTGCGCCGATGAACAACATCTGCGCGCCGACGATGGTGCCGACCATGCCGTTTTTGTTTAACAGCACCGAGCACATGCGCCGTGTTCTCGATGGCCCGATCGGGGACGAAATTCTCAGGAGCTGTGAGGCGCAAGGCTTCATCGCACTGGCGTTTTACGACAGCGGATCGCGCTCGATTTACTCGGTGAAAAAGCAGATCAAGACGCTCGCCGACGTAAAAGGCATGAAGATTCGCGTGCAGCAATCGGACCTCTGGGTGGCACTGCTTGAGGCGATGGGCGCGAACGCTACACCCATGCCGTACGGCGAGGTGTACACCGCACTGAAAACGGGGCTGGTTGATGCCGCAGAAAACAACTATCCGTCATACGATAGTTCACGTCATTTTGAGGTCGCAAAATTTTACGCAAAGACCGAGCATTCGCTGGCACCAGAAATTCTGTTGTTCTCGAAAAAGATTTGGGACACCTTGACCCCGGATGATCAAAAGGCGATTCGGCAGGCAGCGAAAGAATCGGTGCCCGTCATGCGCAAACTCTGGGATGAGCGAGAAGCAAAATCGCTCGCTGCCGTCAAAGCGGGCGGTGCAACAGTGTCCGAGGTGGATAAAACATCGTTTCAGGCGGCGATGAAGCCGGTGTATGACAAATTCATCACCGATCCCAAGTTGAAGGATATGGTTAAGCGCATTCAGGACACGAAGTAGTCTTTTGCGACAGCAGGTAGGGTGGGCACCCTGTGCCCACCACACGGTACGTCAACGCGTAACTTCTTCATCGCGACGCCACGGTGGGCCGAGGCTGCTCACCCTACAAAACGGTGTCAGCGTTGTGTTCGCAAAAAAGGAATTCCATGTACACCGAAGTCTGTCGTCGCATCGCGCGCGCCTGCATGTGGCTGGGCATTGCCGGGATGATTGCGCTGATCTGCGCCGTTACCTGGCAAGTGTTTGGCCGCTACGTCCTGAACGACACACCGACCTGGGCCGAGAGCCTGGCCTTATTGCTGGTGCTGTACGTCACCATGCTCGGCACCGCCGTTGGGGTGCGCGACGCGGGCCACATCGGGCTGGAATCGATGCTGGTAATGGCGTCTGATTCGGTGCGTCTGAAGATGGAATACGTCATTCATTCGCTGATCCTGATCTTCGGCGTGTTGATGGCCTACAACTGCGCCATTCTTGTCGAATCAGTGTGGGATTACCGTCTGCCGACGCTCGGAATTTCGGAGGGCTGGCGCTATGTGCCGTCGACCATTGCCGGCGTGCTAATCGTCATGTTTTCAATTGAACATCTTATCGCTCTGGCCAAGGGTCAGGACGTAGAACCTGCCTGGACATAAGCAGCGCATCATGACCATTCCGTTGCTCATACTGGCAATCAGTTTCACCGCATTTCTGCTGCTCGGCGTACCGGTGGCGTTTTCCATCGGGCTTTCCGCGCTACTGACTTTGCTCTACGAAGGCATGCCGCTCGCCGTCGGCTTTCAGCAAATGACCTCAGGGATGAACATCTTTTCATTCCTGGCGGTTCCGTTCTTCATCTTCGCGGGTGAATTGATGCTGCACGGCGGTATCGCCGACAAAATCGTTAACTTCGCGCGCAGCATGATCGGCCATGTGCGCGGCGGGCTCGGCATGAGTAACGTGCTCGCCTGCACGCTGTTCGGCGGCGTCTCCGGCTCGCCAAGCGCTGACGTGTCGGCGATGGGTGCCGTGATGATTCCCATGATGAAACGCGAGGGGTATCACGCCGACTATGCGGTCAATGTGACGACCCACGCGTCTCTGGTGGGCGCATTGATGCCAACCAGCCACAACATGATAATTTTTACGCTCGCTGCGGCGGGCAAAGTGTCTATCGCGGCGCTGATTCTGGCCGGGATGCTGCCTGCGTTGATTCTCACGCTTTGCAATCTGGCCGCAGCGTACGGCGTGGCGGTGAAGCGGGGTTATCCGTCGGGCAGCTTCCCTGGATGGGCCGTGGTGGGCCGTACCTTCGCGCTGGCACTGCCGGGATTGTTTGTCGTCGCGATCATTTTGATCGGCATTCTGTCGGGCATTTTCACCGCCACCGAATCAGCCGCAATTGCGATTTTGTACACCCTCTTCCTGACCATCTTCATGTATCGCACCATGACGTGGGAACATTTCATAAAGGCGGCGACCAAGGCCGTGAAAACGACAGGCACCATCCTGTTGCTAATTGGCATTTCGGCGACGTTTGGTTATCTCATCAGCCTTTACGGCGTCGCTGAACTCACCGGCGAAGCGCTGGAACAAGTCACCACAACACCGTGGATCATTTTCTTGCTGGTGAACATCATTTTGTTTGTGCTCGGCACCTTCCTCGACATGGCACCGACCATCCTGCTCTGTACGCCGATTTTCCTGCCGATCTGCATGAAATTCGGCATGGATCCGGTGCAGTTTGGCATGATCATGTTGATCAACTGCGCGCTCGGCTTGAACACCCCGCCTGTTGGCACCGTGCAGTTCATTGGCTGTACCATCGGCGGCGTGTCGGTGGGACACGTCATGAAAACGATCTGGCCGTTTTACGGGGCGCTGATTGCTGCGTTAATGATCGTCACTTACGTCCCCGCGTTCTCCATGTGGCTTCCAGGCCTGGTGATGGTCAAATAAGCAGGAGTGTTGAATTGAAAGCTACCCCCGTTACCCCAGAAGATCTCGCGGCCTCTGTGCTCGCGGTGCCGCCCATGGCACGCCATGCCGACTGGTCGTTAAACATCGCAGAAAACAAAAAAATGATCCGGCATCTGGAAGCCGGTGGTGTGCGCACGCTGATGTACGGCGGCAACGCCAACTTCTACAACATCGGCGTTCGCGACTATCACAAAGTTTTGGAGATGCTGGAGACGCTGGCGGGGGAAGACACTTGGGTGATTCCGTCCATCGGTCCCGATTTCGGCAAGGCGATTGACCAGATTGACCTGCTGCGAAGCCGCGCGTTTCCGACAGCAATGGTGCTGCCGCTGCAGTTTCCATCGACTGACGACGGGCTGGCAACCGGCATTGCACGACTTTCGCAGTTCTACAAAAAACCGCTGATTCTCTACATCAAGTCAGATGGTTATCTGGCACCGAAAACCGTCGGCAAACTGGCGACCGATGGCATCATTTGCGCGGTGAAGTACGGCACCGTTCGCGCCGATCCGGCGAACGATCCCTACCTGAAAGCACTCACGCAGCACGTTGATCCAAAGCTGCTTTTGAGCGGTATCGGCGAGACACCGGCCATCATTCACATGCGCGATTTCGGTTTGCCGGGCTTCACGTCGGGCTCGGTGTGCATCGCGCCGCGTGGCTCAATGAAGCTGCTGCAACTCATCAAAGCGGGCCAATTCGACGAAGCCGCAAAGATTCGCGCCGCGTACGCCGACATGGAGGCGTGCCGCGACAGCTTGAGCCCGATCCGAACGCTGCACGAGGCCGTCACGCTCGCAGGCATCGCCGACATGGGGCCGATGCTGCCGATGTTGTCCAACATCGGTGCCGAGCACTTTGATCGCATCGGCGCTGCGGCCAAGGCGTTGCTGGCGTTTGACCAGAACCTCGCCTAACCGCGAACGGTAGGAGCGGTGCCGCCGCGAATAAAGATACAGCTTTAAATTAAAACGCCCACTTGACGTGGGCGTAACGCACGGTTCGACCGATTATCGACTAAAGGCTAATTATTGCTTTAAGCCCGTATCCAGCGGGGCTTTCGACCAAAAGCTGACGTTGCGAGTAGCCGATTGCGAATCGTCTACGGGCCGACCGTCAACCCGCACTCATTCACAAGGTACGGACGAACTTGCGCCCAGGTGGTGCGCGGCGCGCCCGGTGCAGCGGCATTTGCCACAACCGCATCGCCGGTCAACCCCAACGCCACGCGCAAAATCATCAAGCCGTCGGTGGTGACACGCACTTGCCCGTCACCATCGATGTCGTAGGGTTTCGGCGCAGCGGCACCCGAGCTTCGTGCATCGACAAACGTGGCAACACTGGCACCGGTTTGGCGAGTGGCGCAGGCGAAAGGCGCGGGCAAACCGTCGGTCAGTGCAGCGTCGGAGAGGCCCGCCAAGCGGCGCGCGATCAGTTGCGCGTCGCGGGCCTCGAACAGGCCGTTGCCGTCTGCATCAAGGTTGCACGTGGTGCCGCCAACGTAGATGCCGCAGCTGCCCGGGGCGAGCGCTTCAGCTAATCCCGTGACCACCAGCGAAACGCTGCGATCCACTGCGGGAGAGCCGGTTTTCTTGCGCAGCGAAATCGTGTATTTCGCGTTAGCAATCGGCGCAGCAATGATGATTTGCCGGAAGTTGCCACCGTTACTCTGGAACCATCCCGTGGCCACCGTCGCATTCGCGGTACGGTTCGCCATGCCCGGCACGACCCACGGCCAGGTGTCCACCACCGGGTTCGGCGCGACCTGGCGAACCATCATATCGAAGTCATACACTAGCCGCGTGGTGGTCGGGTCAATGCCTTCGCCGGCGAGCTGCTCGGGGCCATCGTCGTCCACCCAGCCCATATTCACCACCATCGGCACACCGCCCTTTGCATACACGTCGCGTGTGATTTCTGCGGTCGAATCTGCCGCTGGATTGGTGGCGATTTCTTCGATGTAGGCACCTTTACTGGTGGCCAAAGTAGCGGCAAGCGGCGAGCGTTTTTTAATCGCAAACGCGGCCTTTTCAACATCAAGCAAGCCCCAACCAAACATATGATCCGGGCCGGGATTCCCCCGATCTTCTGCGGTTCCCAGCATCAGCGCCTTGAGCGTGGACGAGCGCATGTACACGCCGTGCAGGTTCCGGTAATACTGCTGCAACAACAGCGCTGCCGCGGCTGCTGCAGGGGTGGCATACGAAGTTCCACTGGAGTTGGTGCCGCTGCCGCTGTAGCAGTTGTCGCAGCCGACGCTGTTTGGCGGCGGCGTTGCGGCCTGAGCGGAGTCAATGCCGGTGCCTCTAGTGACGATTTCGGGCTTGACGCGACCGTCATCCGTCGGGCCCCAGTTACTGTAGTCCGACATCGTCTTGTCAGCATTGACCGCGCCCACCGTCATCACGTTTTTGGCGGCTGATGAGCCGGTCATGATGTCGTATCCCATCTTGGTCGGGTTACCGTTAGCCTGTTGCTCATTTCCGCCGGCCACAAACGGCAAATAGAATGGTGCGTTTTTTGTGACCTCGTCCCAGCCCTTAGACTCGACGTCATAAGCACCGTATTTCCACACGTTGGCGGTTTGCGTGTTGGGGTCGCCATACGAGTGGTTGGAGATCAGAAAACCGTTGCCCGCAAACGCTGCCATTTCGGCCAAGTCATTAGCTGCGGTGAAGTTTTGCGATGCGGCACCAAAAGCAATGCCACGCGCGGTCGGGCGGCTGGCCAGATCAACACCTATGATGGTGCCGGTGACGTGGGCAGCATGGTTTCCGTCGCCGGTGGTCGGAAACTGACCGGGCTGGTTGATCGCCTTGCCAGCGAACAGCTCGTGCGTTTGACGCACCGCATCGATCTCCCATACGCCCGCAACCATTCCCGTGCCAGTGATGTTCACGCCGAGCGATCCGCCCGGATACAGCGAATCCGCCTTGATCAACAGCCCCGACTCGCGGTTCTTTTGCGTTTCAACGCCGACCGGAACGCCGACCCTATCGACGCGAAACATCGGCTGACCGTCAGCGTCGATGCGCACGAGATGATGCGTGACGCCATTTATGACCGCGGCCCGCAATTGCTTCGGGTTGTCGAGCAGATACTGGGCCACGCGCGCTTCATCCGCGTCAAATTTCGCCTGAAACTGTTCGGCGAGGGTCGTCAGCGCCTCGGCTTCGAGCGGCTGACGAAGCGTGCGCCGCTCCTCCATCGTTTGCGCATGGGTAGCGAGCGCTGCCAATGTTGTCGCGCCAATCGCGAGCTTGAGCCAGTTCTTCATACGGGAATATCTAACTTTTTGTAAAACGAAAAAATTGTGGTGAGAATTGCTCACCGACGACAGGGTGGGAATAGGGTTTGATACAACGCTCTGGCAAGGTTTCGGTGAGAATTCAACCGACTTACGCTGGTGTTTAGTTACACCGTTTCTCCTTTCATTCTACGGGGATAGCGGATAAATCTGACGCGCAAAAAGACAGTTCTGACCCGGATCAGCATAAGCTAGAAAAGACACATCAGCTTTTTACTGAAACTTCCATCTAATATAGGTGCTACCGCCGACTAATTACATTATCGACTATTAGCATAATCAGCTCCTATCTCCATTTAAATAAGGCTTTCGCGCAAAAGCTATGGCTACTTTAGCCCCGGAAATAAGCCGGTCAAACCCGACGCCAGAATCTCGACAGCGAGCGCTGCGGTGATCAATCCGCCGACCCGGGTCGCCACATTCATGCCGGTGATGCCCAGCGCCACCGACACTCGCTGCGCCGCGCGTAACGTGATCCACGTGATCAGTGCTACCACCGCAATCACCAGCAACATCATGCCCAAATGCGCAATGGTGCCGAAGTGTTTGATCGCCGGATGCGATTGGCCAAACACAATCACCATCGAAATCGCGCCGGGACCAGCGAGCAGCGGAATGGCAATCGGCACCACGGCGACCGCGTGCTTGTGTTTGGCCTCCTCCTCCTCCTCTGGCGTCTGCCGTTGACGACCGGGTGCCGCGTTAAAGCTGTCCATCGCCGACAGCAGCAGCAGCAAAGCGCCAGCGACCTTGAACGCAGGCAGCGAGATGCCGAAAAAATCCAGTACCGGACCGCCAGCAACCAGTCCAATAGCCAACACGCAAAACACCGAAATCGCCGCGATGCGCGCGATGCGGAATCGATCCTGCGCGGTGGCCGATGGCGTCAGCGCCAAAAACATCGGCACCGCAATGAACGGGTCAACGATGGCGAGTAGTCCGAGAAAGGACTTTAGATAAGCAGCGAGTTCCATTCCGGCATTCTGTCATTGCCATTACAGCGCTGAGCTAACGCTGGCGGCTACCCCGCCCCCGCGTGCCCCACGCCGAATATCTCTTCTTTAAGTTTGGTGAGCTGATCGCGCATCTCGGCGGCCTTTTCAAACTCCAGATTGCGCGCTGCGTCGAGCATCGCTTTCTCCAGCGACTTCAGCGTTTTCTCGCGCGATTTTTCGTCCATCGCGCCGAACTCGGCCTTGGCCTTGGCGTCTTTCATGACGCGTTTTTCTTCGTCGGGATCGTAGACGCCGTCGATCATGTCTTTGATCGCTTTTTGCACGCCGAGTGGCGTGATGCCGTGCGCCAGGTTGTGCGCGATTTGTTTATTGCGCCGACGTTCGGTTTCATCGATGGCTTTGCGCATCGAGTCGGTGATCTTGTCACCGTACAAAATCGCGGTGCCGTTGATGTGCCGCGCGGCGCGACCAATGGTCTGAATCAGCGAACGTTCAGCGCGCAGAAAGCCTTCTTTATCGGCATCGAGAATGGCCACCAGCGACACCTCGGGAATGTCCAGGCCCTCGCGCAGCAGATTGATGCCCACCAGCACATCAATCTCGCCAAGCCGCAAATCACGAATGATTTCTACGCGCTCCACGGTGTCGATATCCGAGTGCAAGTAGCGCGCCTTGATGCCGTTCTCGTTTAAGTAATCGGTCAAGTCCTCGGCCATGCGTTTGGTTAGCGTGGTGACGATTACGCGCTCGCCTTTGGCGACCCTCAGGTTCGCCTCGGCGAGCAGGTCGTCGACCTGTGTGGCAATCGGGCGAACGAACAGCACCGGATCAACTAAACCGGTCGGGCGCACGAGTTGCTCTGCGACCTGATCGGCATGTTCCTGCTCGTACTTCTGTGGTGTTGCCGATACGAAAATCGTCTGCGGCATGAGCTTCTCAAACTCTTCAAATTTGAGCGGTCGATTGTCGAGCGCGGATGGCAAACGAAAGCCGTAATTCACCAGATTTTCTTTACGCGAACGGTCGCCGTGATACATGCCACCGACCTGGCTCACGGTGACGTGCGACTCGTCGATGAACATCAGCGAATTGCGCGGCATGTAATCAATCAGCGTCGGTGGTGGCTCACCGGGCTGGCGTCCGCTCATATGCCGCGAGTAGTTTTCGATGCCTTTGCAGAAACCAATCTCGCTCATCATCTCCAGGTCGAAACGCGTGCGCTGCTCGATGCGTTGCGCTTCCAGCAATTTCATCTCGCTGACGAACTGGTTTTTGCGCTCGTGCAACTCGGCCTTAATGAGGTCAACCGCGCGCAACACGTTTGAGCGCGGGCTGGCGTAATGCGAACCGGGGAACACCGTGAAACGCCCGATCTTTTGCTTGATATGCCCGGTCAGCGGATCAAACAGTTGCAGCACTTCGATCTCGTCATCAAAGAACGTGACACGCACCGCAGTCTCGGCATGTTCTGCCGGAAAAATATCCAGCACTTCACCGCGCACGCGAAAGCGCCCGCGCGAGAAATCCATGTCGTTGCGGTCGTACTGCATCTCGGTCAATCGACGAATCGCGGCCCGCTGATCGAGCTTGTCGCCCTCGCGCAAATGCAGAATCATCGAGTGGTAATCGACCGGGTCGCCGATACCGTAAATGCAGGAAACGGACGCCACGATGATGCAGTCCTTACGCTCCATGATGCTCTTGGTGGCCGACAAGCGCATCTGCTCGATGTGCTCGTTGATCGCGCTGTCTTTCTCGATGAACAGATCACGCGATGGCACATACGCCTCGGGCTGGTAGTAGTCGTAATAGGAGACGAAATACTCCACCGCATTGTCCGGAAAGAACTCACGGAACTCGCTGTAAAGCTGCGCCGCCAGCGTCTTGTTCGGTGCCATCACGATGGCGGGTCGCCCGGTCCGCGCAATGACGTTCGCCATCGTGAACGTCTTGCCAGAGCCGGTTACGCCTAGCAGCGTTTGAAACTGCAACCCCGAATCAATACCATCGACCAGCGTAGCAATGGCGGTCGGCTGATCGCCCGCCGGTTCGAACAATTGTTCAAGGGAATATGGGGAATTTGGAAACGTAACGCGCATCGGACATTATCGCTTGCCGTGGCGTTTACTGTCAATGCGTACAGGCATAGAACGCGGTGATTCCGACTTAACGTGCTTCCTGCAACCGTCCTTCGATGTACTTATGGAGGACGCTTGCAATCAGCGTTTGATAAGGCAAGCCTTCGCCCAGCGCTTTCTTCTGTAACGCCCGTAAATCCTTCGACGAAATGCGAATATTGATGCGACTGTCTTTAGCAAACGTCGCAATCGCTGCTTCACGATGTCGTTTGATCTCCGCCTTTGCGTTAGCGACAGATTTCAACGTACCGGCATCAAATGCGGCGAGAATTTCGCCCTCTTCAGCATCAAGTTTCTTCATTGAAATCACCTTTGAATTGTTTGGTCAGAAGTGGCCCCGGTTGTCTGAACAGCAAACCCCGATTATTAAGTGGAGG
>JAYVNO010000199.1:0-3803 GCA_043758415.1 Burkholderiales bacterium | reverse complement strand
GCCACGCGATACGCCAAAAATTTGTCCTCATTTGTCGCCTCCGTACAGATTCGATGCATGGTGTTGTGGCTTAATATCTCGTGACGACACTATCTAGTGGCGCGCTGCGCATCACCAACACGGGTTCTGGCAGTGGCGGCACCTTGGTCGAAGTCCGCGCCAAAGAAGGTGCCACTGTCGCGGCAGGAGACGTGCTGTTCATCGTCAGCGGTGAGCGCACCAGTGAAATGGGCGACACGCAAATGCTGATTGGGCGTGAACTCAAGCGTCGCGCCGAGATTGCCGAGCGCGATGTCACGTTCTCAAAACTTCGCGCCGACGAGCGCATCCGCGCGATCATGCTGCGCATCACCGCGATTGACGGCGAGATTGCATCATTCACTCAGGATGCCGTCTTGTTCAAGGCGCGTGAGCGTATCGCACGGGAAGGACTGGATCGGTTTGAGCGTTTATCCGCCACCGGGTTTATGTCCTCAGCCCAAACCGACGGCAAACGTGAAGAGCTGCTCGCGCTGCAAGCGCAACAACAAGCGTTGAATCGCAACAAAGCTGCGCTTGAGCGCGAGCGCGTCACCCTCAACGCGCAAATCGCCGAGACGCGGATGCAGGCGCAATCTGAGGCGAGCGAACTGGAAAAATCCCGCGCCTTGCTTTCGCAGGAAACGACAGAAAATCAGGCAAGAACACGCCTCGTCGTCACCGCACCCAGCGCGGGCACGCTCACCGGTGTAGCCGTGCAAGCGGGGCAGACCGTAGCGGCGGGCGCACTGCTCGCCACGCTGCTGCCACACGACAGCGCGGGCAACGCGCAAGCGCTGGAAGCCCACTTCTTCGCCACCACGCGCCAAGCAGGTTTCGTCGAAAAAGGACAGTCGGTGCTCATTCGCTACGCCGCCTACCCGTACCAAAAATTTGGCATGGGTAATGGTGAAGTCACAGAGGTGAGCCAAAGCCCTTACGTCGTGCAAGAGCTGCCCACCCACGTCGCCGCCACCATGCAAACCATCGCACAAGGCGGCGATCCGGTGTATCGCGTCACGGTGCGCATCAAAAGCCAGACGGTGAAAGCCTACGGCAGCAGCCACACCCTCAAGCCCGGCATGCTGGCCGAAGCGGACATTGTGCAAGACACGAGGAAGCTGTGGGAGTGGGCACTGGAGCCGATTTTTAGCGTGAGCGGAAAGTTAACGGCATCCGTTAGTCCTGACCCCATAGAAGGGTTGTCTCGAACGGAATCCATCACCCTTCGTCATTCCGGAGAAGGCCGGAATCCACGCCCCGCGCAAACCACGCAGCATGCGGCTTTCATCAAGCAATAAGCCAAATGGCAAAAAACGGACAAGCAAAACAACCACTAATCGCTAACGTCAATACCAATCAAATTCAAGAGAGTAAATCATGAAAACACTCACCTCAGCAGAAACAAAATTTGTCAGCGGCGGCTATGTGCGTGGCGGACAGCAACTGCCCCAGCACCATCGTCGATTCATGGCGATGGAAACGACGCCGATTGACCGCGACACCGATACCGAAACCACGCGGTGGATGAAGCCTGCAGACGTTACAGTCGCGCTCGTGCCGATCCCCCGCTTCGATGCTGCGCGCATGGCTCCCAGCGGTATTGATGAGGACACTTACAACGGATTGAACGATCAAGGCGCGGGCGTTTGACGAGGGTCAGATGACCGGTTGAGAACGAGGATGGGCTGCCCTCGCATTTTTTTGCGGCCAAAGTTTGGAGTTAATATGAAAGTCTTAAGTACAAAACAGTTGGTTTACGTTTCTGGCGGCGGCGATCCGATGAGCGTCAATCCTTCGGGTCGCTCGGGAGCCCCAGGCGGTGACCTTGCCGATACATATCGTAACGCGACCACGCATACCTATGACGATGGGTCTACTCTGACCGTGAACTCCGACGGTGACCCAATCCGGGTTACAGCTGCCAACGGCCAGAGTCTTAGCGTGGCATGGGGCGACTGCGTGAGCGCAGCAGGTGCCGCCGGTGTAACTGCACTTTCGAGTGGACTGCTGGCAGTTTTCGGTGCGATGGGCACGGTCGGGGCCGGGATGAACTGTTATAACAATTCAAATTGGGTGTGGCCTGATCGCCAGAAATAGTAACGGCGTGTGCCCCGCTGCCCTCAGAAGAACGTGAGAGCAGCGCATTATCTTTACTCCAGTATCACCGCTTTTACCGGTTTGTATGTTCATATGCAATTTCAGGATCGCGTCCTCGTAACTCTCTTTTTTTCGGCATTCTTGGCGGGCGCACTTTTTGCCCTTACGCCTTGGTGCCGTTCGCCCCCTAAGAACTACAAATTTTTCTTGAGCGCCGTGTTAGCTGGTATCGGAGCGATTTTTTTGCTTGTATACAGCGATTTGCTTCATCTTGTCATGTCGCAGCACGATTTATTTAGGGCGCTTATGTGGGCGATAGGAGTTGCGGCGTGGGCGCAAATTGGGTTAGTTTTATCGTGCAGATTTTTGGTGCGACGGTGACGAAGTGAAGCGCTATTCAGGGCGCTTGGCAACAACACTTTGCTTCGTACTCTGCGCTACGCTTGCGAACGCAGCGCCCAACGCGTTGGTGTTCGAGGTGACTGTTAAAGGGCACAAAGTCTTCTTAGTTGGCGGGTCGCACGGCACGACAGTCCCGGTACAAACCCGCAGACACGACACCGAAACAATGCTTCGCAGATCAGGGCTTCAAGCGGTCGCTATCGAGGCATTGCCTGATCGAACGAAAGTCGCGAGTGCATGGCAGGAAGTGTTTGACGATGCCGCGCTAGCCGACACATATATCAATCTGACGCCTTCCGTTCGCACATGCATTGAAAATGTAGCGGAACGAAATTGGGTTTTTGCTGGTGCGAGATTAGCACTAGTCAGTCGAACCCATATCGGAGCATTTTTGTTCTTAATTGAACAGCTTCCATCATTTCAATCGCGGTCACAAATCGCGGTTGGTACCGAATATCTGGCGGCCTCTCTCGCCAAATCGATGGGGCTTAGTGTTGAGGAAATCGAAGGCGCAGCGTCGTTAATGCGCGCCTATGTATCGTTGCCTCGCGATGAGATTGTCGAGAACATTCGCGTCTATTGCAACGTTTTGCAAGATAAGCAGCTCGTTGAGAAAATCAGCGCGTTCGGCACGGCACAACTCTCTAAGTTCTTGATTGGTCAACGCATCGATACAATTCGATCTGAGCAAGAAGCGTTTTATGGTCGAGTCGGTTTGACCAATTACTCGTTACGGATGGTTGATTCTAGGAATGAATTAATCGCCACGAACATTCTCCTTTTTGCGCAGCGGCACTCGTGCTCAATGGCGATGGTCGGCGCGCTACATCTGAGCGGGCCGAACGCCTTGCCCAGACTATTGCGAGAGAGAGGAGCGCATATACGTGCGGTTGAAACGATGCTTACCGACATTAGGTGTTGATTGAGCTAAAAAGCGACTCATACAAAACGACCCAAACAGCATAAGCGGGAAAAGTACGGACAGAGCATCGTAAATGGGGTCTGACCCTGAGGTTTCCCCACGAATAGTTGTTGTTAATCAATGAATTAGCGGCTACATTTTGCGTAAAAACTGCATGCATAGTGAATTGGCGTCACCGTTGTGTTTTCAGACAACGCGGGAGACACCCCATGCATGCGATTTCTATCGTACAAGCCATACTGCGCAACGGCTGTCCAAGCATTCACAAAGCGCGCTTGAGGGCGCTGCTCGATGCCACTCGTGCCGCGCTTCATGCATCAAGCCACACGCTGTCGAATTTGGCGCGTGCCCTTGAAGGCGG
>JAYVNO010000198.1:0-30932 GCA_043758415.1 Burkholderiales bacterium | reverse complement strand
AGATTATGAAAGTCATGTGAAAAACAAGCAGCGCTGCCAATTCAAAAAAATTGTGTAGATGCACTTTGTGAAAATGAGGCTTTGTTCAGCGTTTCCCTTGAGTCCGTACGCGGTGGCGAAGGTCTGCGCGCAAAGTCTGGTTACCAATTACAGAACGGCCTATGGTTTATATGCCTGCACTGGAATTCTGTTCAATCACGAGTCCCCGTTACGCCCGCACCGCTTCGTCACTCAGAAAATCGTGTACGGTGCTGCGGCGATTGCGGCGGCGAACGGCGGCGAGTTGAAGCTTGGTAATTTTGAGATAGCGCGGGATTGGGGTTGGGCACCCGAGTACGTTGACGCGATGTGGCGGATGCTGCAGCAACAGACCCCAGACGACTTCGTGATTGCGACGGGAAGAACCGTGTCGCTGGAGTATTTCGTTATTCGCGTGTTCCAGAACTTTGATCTGGATTGGCGAAAACATGTGTCCGTGGATGATGCGCTTCGCCGTCCGTCTGATATCCATAGTGGTGCGGCCAATCCCGGAAAGGCTGCCTCAGCACTAGGCTGGAAAGCGCATTTTGATGTGGATCAGGTCATCGATTGAATGTGCGTTGCCAGTCGCGACGCCGTCCGGGATCAGACCCGGGAATAGTTATCCTGAAACCGGACAATATCATCCTCACCCAGATACGTCCCGAGCTGCACCTCGACAATTTCAACGGCTGCCGTCGTTTTGTTCTCAAGCCGATGCGCATCTCCCAGCGCAATGAAAACATGCTCGCCGGACTGAAAGTCGCGCACGCTTTCGCCCACGGTGATGGTCGCAATGCCCTTGACTACTACCCAATGCTCAGCGCGTTTGTGGTGCAACTGAAGGCTTAAGGATTGCCCCGGATACACGCCGATATGTTTCACCTGAAACCCCGCGCCCGATTCAGAATTAGGGCCGGAACCGAGCGAGTCATACCATCCCCACGGGCGGTGAACTTTACGATGCAGATCGGCTCGGCTGTCACTTAAACCGGCTAGATGTGCGGCGATTTTTTTGACGTCTTGTGCGTGTGATTTGTTCGCCACCAGAATGGCGTCCGGCGTTTGCACGACGATGGCGTCATCCATTCCCACGCACGCCACCACGGGCGCGTTCGGCCCCGTGGTGCGCACGTAGGTGTTGCGCGACTTCTCGAAAATGGCATGGCCGATAGCGGCGTTGCCATCCTTGTCCTTGTCGGCAATCGCCCACGCGCTGTCCCACGAGCCAATGTCGCTCCAGCCCGCACTGAGCGGCACCACCGCGCCGTGAATGTGCGCCTCGGGATGGGCGGCGAGCCTTTCCATCACGGCGTAGTCAATGGAATTGGACGGGCAATTGGCAAACGTAGCGGCATCTGGCAGCAGATCATCACCGACCTTTTTGGCGCATGCCAAAGCAGCCTGACAGGCGGCCAGCATGGCGGGTTCAAACACGTTCATCGCGCGCAGCCAGATGCTGGCACGCACCACGAACAGGCCGCTGTTCCACAGATATTCCTTGCTGTCGACGTAGTCGCGCGCGACTTCAAGCGTGGGCTTTTCCACGAAGCGATCCAGCACAAACGCGCCAGCGTCAAAGCGGCTGGTGCCGCCCATGCGTAGGTAGCCATAACCGGTCGCGGGTTCCACTGGCACGATACCGAACGTGACAATTGAATCGTTTTTTGCACCGTCGGCATCGCCAACCGGTTGCGCGAGCGCGGCGCGCAAAGCGACTGACACCGCCTGATGAAAGCTCGCCAGTTCGGGGATCGCGTGATCGGCCGGCATCACCAGCAGCACCGGATCAACGGCCTGCGAACGCTGCGTGGCAAGCAATGCGGCTAGTGTGAGCGCAGGCGCAGTGTTGCGCCCCACCGGCTCGGCGATTAGCTGGCTGCCTTCGATGCCGATTTCCTGCAGTTGTCGGCGCGTGACAAAGCGATGCGTATCGTTGCACACCACAATCGGCGGACTAACGGCAACGTCCGCAAATCCGCGTAGACGCAGCGCGGTCGATTGCAGCATGGTGGCGTCTTCATGCACCGCTTGCAGCTGCTTGGGCATGTGGGAGCGTGACAGTGGCCAGAGACGGGTACCGCTGCCGCCACAAAGGATAACGGGGATGATCATGGGTATATTGCGAGAAGGGGGCTAGTGAAATACTGATGCGCCGATATTGCGCACCGTTAAGACTCAAGTTTACGTAATCACCTAGTGCCTCATAAAAACAACCACCGCCGCGCCGTCGTCCTGATGCTCGGCGCGCTGGCGCTGCTGATATGCCTTGATGCCAGTGGCAAGTACCTTGGCGGCAAGGGCGTCCCGGTCGCCGCGACCACCTGGTCGCGCTATTTTGGACATACAGCGGTCGTGCTGGTGCTGTTTTTTCCGCGTGATCGATGGCAGCTCTTTCGCGCGGTGCGGCCCAGTTTTCAGTGGGCGCGAGGGACGTTCATGGTGACGGTGACGTTGCTGTATTTTGCCGCGCTCAAATTCCTTCCGCTGGCGGAGGGCACGGCGTTGTTTTTTTTAACACCCATCATCACTACCGGACTTTCAGCGTGGTTTTTGCATGAAAGACCGACTCGCTGGGCGCTGGCGGCGGTGATTCTTGGATTTCTTGGAGTGCTGGTTGTGGTTCGGCCCGGCGGTGATCTGCCCCTGATCGGAATGGCGCTGGTAATCGCTGCAGCGGCGTGTAACGCCTGCTATCAAACGCTCACCCGGGCTGCGTCGTCGTCGGCCACGCAATCCGAGCGCACCAGCACTCAGCTGATGTACGCTGGCATGGTAGGCGCGCTGGTGATGACGGTTGCCATGCCGTTTTGGTGGACCGATGGCTGGATGGCAGACGTTGTGCCCCTGACGTGGCTGGTGTTTGCAGCCACGGGCGGGTTGGGGGCGATGGGGCATCTGTTGCTCATTCGCGCGTACAGCCTCGCGCCTGCTTCGGTGATCGCGCCGTGGACTTACATGCAACTGCTGCTGTCAATTGTGATCGGCTGGCTGGTGTTTGACGCGGTGCCGGACCTGATTACTCTGATCGGCATGGCAATCATCGGCCTTTCGCCACAACTCACGCGTCTGAACCGCACGTAGCCGCAAGTCGATGAGTAGCGCGAGCCGCGAAGTCATCAACGATGGTCCTTGTGCGGCTTGCACCGCTGCTACGTCGCGACAGAAGGCTACATGACCCTTACAATCGCCGCTTAACCTTAACTACGGTTCACGAGACCGGAAAACGAATATGGCAACTGTGCCTCTCATGCGGGAGCTGAGGCGGGTGCTCGCCGTTGGCCTGATCGGCTTGGCGAGCTTTGCGGGAATAGGCAGTTTGGTCGGATGCGGTGGTGAATCAAAGTCAGCGTCCGGCCCCTCAGGTGCGACCGCCGCCTCACCGGTGCAAAACGCTGATGGCAAAAAGGTGGTGCGGATTGAATTTCGCGCCGACATTACAGGCTTCGACCCCGCAGCTGCACCAGACTTATATTCAGGGATCGTCATTGACGGGGTGTTTGACACGCTCCTGACCTACGACTACCTGGCCGAACCATCTAAGCTCGTACCCAAGTTGACGGACGGCATGCCCGAAGTGAGCGACGGCGGTAAGCTCTACACCGTCAAATTGAAGAAGGGCATTTACTTCTCGCCGCACGAAGTATTCGGTGGCAAGAAGCGAGAGCTTACTGCGCAAGATGTTGTGTACTCGTACATGCGACATTATGACGACCGCATTAAGCCCGTCTGGCGATTCTTGATCGATCAAAAAATCGTCGGCATGAATGCTTGGTACGACGCAGGTAAAGCTGCAAAAAAGCTCGATTGGGATGCCAAAATTCCCGGCCTTGAAGTGATTGATCCGTACACGTTGAAAATTCGGCTTACCCGCCCAGACTTCAACTTCGGTTTTGTGCTCGCGCATGTGGCCACCAGTATCGTCGCTCGCGAAGTCATCGAAAAATATCCTGACGACGCACATTCGCACCCAGTGGGCACCAGCGCCTACGCGCTAAAGGAATGGGTTCGTGGGCAACGGATCGTGTTTGAAAAAAACCCTAACTGGCGCGGCGGCACTTGGGACTTCAAGCCATCCGGCAAAGATCCCTACGACGAAACAATCGTCAAGCAGATGCAGGACAAACCCCTGGCTTCGATTGACCGCGTAGAGGTGTATCCGATTGTTGAGCCACAAACTCGATTGCTCGCGTTTAAGGATCTTCAGCTAGACGTGTTGTTGGCGCAAGACACCAATGCCAAGGAGTCGCTCACGGCAGACAACAAGCTGATTCCTGAATTCGCGAATCGCGGTGTTCGATTGCAGCGATTCATTGACCCGGAGTACACCTACACTTACTACAACTGGCAAGACCCGGTGTGGGGTGGTCCCGAGTTGCACAAGATCGCGCTGCGCCGCGCCGTCAGCATGGCTTACAACATGGATGATGAGCTCAAGGTCATCCGAAAAAATCAGGCCATTGGCGCGGAATATTTGGTACCTCCCGGGGTTGTGGGGCACAAGCCTGATTTTGTGTCGAACATGAAATACAACCCGGCACTTGCCAACGCATTGCTAGACAAATTTGGCTACAAAAAAGGAGCGGATGGTTTCCGCCTGACGCCCGACGGTAAACCTTTTTCATTCAAATATTCGTCAACCCCATCCAGCACGGAACGCGAATTTGATGAGCTCTACCAAAAGAATCTGGGCGTAATCGGTATTCGTTTCGAAGCGCACAAGGAGCAGTTTGCGGAACTTAAAAAATTGGAAAAACGCTGCCTTCTGCAAATTCACGGCGCGGCGTGGATCGCCGACTATCCTGACGGCGACAACTTCCTGCAACTGCTCTATAGCAAGAATGTCGGCGAGTCTAACAATGCGTGCTACAAAAGTGCGGCGTTCGACCTGCTCTACGAGCAGGCTGCGGTGCTGCCAGACGGGCCTGAACGCGACAAGCTTTACTTTGAAATGCAAAAGCAATTCGAGGCCGACACGCCCTGGCGAATGGGTGTTTCGCGCTACCGCAATCAACTCATACAACCTTGGGTAGTTGGTTATAAAAAACATCCGATTCTTCTCGCAGAATGGATGTATTTCGACGTCAACACTGGCAAGGGAAAATAGGTCATGCTTGCCTACATTGTTCGCCGCTTGTGGCAAATCCTGCCGACGATGGCAGGCGTCATTCTGCTGATATTTTTTCTGTTCAACGTGGTCGGTGGTGACCCTGCCTATTTGCTCGCTGGCAAAATTTCTAACCCCGAGCAAATCGCCAATATCCGCAAACAGCTGGGCATTGATGAGCCTTACTGGATGCAGTTGCTGATCTTCGTCAAGCAAGTCGTCACCTTTGATTTCGGCGCGAGTTGGAGCACCAATGAAGTCGTGTCGCAAATCTTTGCAACGCGCCTGCCAGCGTCGCTCATGATCGGCATTCCACTGCTGATTCTGGAAACGATCATCGCGGTGTGCATCGCTCTGGCCGTTGCTTACGTGCGTGGCTCGTTCACCGACCGTGCGGCGATGGTGACTTGCACGGTCGCGCAGTCGGTGTCAATCCTTGTGTACATCATCGTGTTTCAGTATGTGCTGGCGTATAAATTTGGCTGGTTCCCGGTGCAGGGCTGGGGTAACGGCTTTGCTGAGAATTTGTTTAAGTATTCGGCGTTGCCGGTGTTGATTGCGCTGGTCGTCTCGCTCGCGCCCAACATCCGTTTGTACCGCACGTTTTTGCTTGATGAAGTGAATCAGGATTACGTGCGCACGGCCCGCGCTAAAGGTTTGTCCGAGAACCGCGTGATGTTCGTTCATGTGTTGCGCAATGCCTCGATTCCCATCATCACCAACCTGATGATTCAATTGCCCGGACTACTCGTTGGCTTGTTCCTGATCGAGCGTTTCTTCTCGGTGCCGGGCATCGGTCGCGAGGTGATTCTCGCGGTGGAGCGCTCGGACTTTCCGGTGATCAAGGCAGTCACCGTGTATGTCGCCCTGGCGACCATGCTGGCTAACCTTGCAGCGGACTTGCTCTACAAAGCAGTCGACCCGCGTGTTGAACTCAAGTAGGGCCACCGCATCATGACAATTGCTACCGCAACGCTCAATCAAATTGGTATCGACCGCTCCCCCGGCCTGTGGTCACTCGCATGGAAACGACTGCGCGCTGACCACATCGCCGTGGTGTCGATGCTGATCGTGATCGCATTTCTGGTTCTATCGCTGGGGGCCTTTTTTGGCTTGATCGCAAAAGACTGGAATCGCGAAATCGCGGTCAACTACGCGCCGCCCACGCTGTTCAAGGACAGCCACAGAGCGCCTGATACCAAAGCCGGTGCCGACGCCGGACCGTTGGTGGACGGTGCGGCGGCGAAACCGGAATTCATCAATGACCGTGACCCGCTGCGGGATGTGATCAACGAACTGAAGGCGCAACTGGGTCAATCCACAGGTTCCGGCGCGGCGGTTGATTCCGGCATCAAAATTGTCGACCCGCTTGCCGAAGTGTTGACCGAATTGCGCAAACAGCTGGGTCGTACCGGCGATGGCGCGGCCAACGTGGTCGAAGCCAAGCGCGTCGAGTTCCTGCCGTTCGGTGCCGACAAATGGGGTCGCGACGTGCTGGCCAAGGTAATTCAGGGCTCGGAGACGTCCATTTTGGTGGGCTTCGCGGCAGCTATTGTCGCCACCATTCTGGGCACGGTGCTTGGCGCATTCGCCGGTTATTACGGCGGCAAGACGGACGATGCACTGAACTGGTTCTATTCAATCTTTAGTTCGATTCCGTACATTTTGCTGGTACTCGCCATTGCCGCCGTGCTCAAACAAAAGGGTGTGGTCACGGTCGTGCTGATTCTCGGGTTGACCGGTTGGACGAGTATTTTCCGCCTGGTGCGCGCCGAGTACTTGAAGCACAAAGCGCGCGACTATGTGCGCGCTGCCAACGCCATTGGCGCATCGAATTTGCGGCGCATGTTCGTGCACATCTTTCCAAATATTTCACACGTCGTGCTGGTGCAGCTCTCGTTGCATGTGGTGCTCTTTATCAAGTCGGAGGTGATCCTGTCCTTCCTCGGTTTCGGTGTGCCGGTCGACGTCGTGAGCTGGGGCTCGATGTTGAACGAATCACAGAACGAATTGATCCTGGGCTACTGGTGGCAATTAGCCGCGGCGACGGTGTTCATGGCGGTGCTAGTGACCGCGTTTAGCCTGTTTACGGATGCGCTGCGTGATGCGCTTGATCCGAAGCTCAAATAATTCTTCACCCCTGAAAAATAGTTCGTCACCCCGGCGAAGGCCGGGGCCCATAGGATGTCGAGGTATGCGTGAAAGTTGTCTTCCAGCCTGCCGTCTACCTGCTGGCGAGCGCGCCGAACAGCACGCTATACATCGGAGTTACCTCGAATTTGGTACAACGAATCTATCAGCATCGCGAGGGTTTGATCGCAGGCTTTACGAAGCAACACGATGTGAAGATGTTGGTTTGGTACGAACTTCATTCAACTATGGAGTTCGCCATTGCGAAAGAAAAAGCAATGAAGAAATGGAGGCGCGAATGGAAAATCAAACGCATTCGCGAGATGAATCCGAGTTGGGGCGATTTGTACCCTTCGATTATTTAGTAATGATGGACCCCGGCCTTCGCCGGGGTGACGAATAAATATGACCACCCCACTCCTCTCCATCAAAAACCTCCGCGTCAAATTCCGTCTCGACAAGCACAATTCGTTCGAGGCTTTGAAGGGCATTTCTTTCGACGTGATGCCGAATCAGACGGTCGCGCTGGTCGGTGAGTCAGGCTCCGGTAAATCGGTGGCATCGCTCGCGATCTTAGGTTTGTTGCCGAAAGAAAATGCGACCGTTGACGCGGGCAGCAGCATCGAATTTGAAGGCAAAAATCTGCTGACTTTCTCCAACGCGCAAAAACGTGCAATACGCGGCAGCGAAATCTCGATGATCTTTCAGGAGCCGATGAGCTCGCTGAATCCGGTATTCACTGTGGGCTTTCAAATTGAAGAAGTTTTGAAAGCGCATAAAGGTCTGGCGGGTAAGGCTGCGCGCGACCGTGCGATTGCACTGCTTACGGAAGTCGGCATCCCGGAGCCCGCGATCAGGATCGACAGCTTTCCGCACCAGATGTCGGGTGGCCAGCAGCAGCGCGTGATGATTGCGATGGCCATTGCCTGCGAGCCAAAATTGTTGATTGCCGATGAGCCGACCACTGCGCTCGATGTGACGATCCAGAAGCAGATTCTTGACCTCATTGCGGACCTGCAAAAGAAGCGCGGCATGAGCGTGCTCTTCGTCACCCATGACCTCGCAGTGGTGGGTGATATCGCAGACCACGTTGTGGTGATGAGGAGCGGCGAAATTCGCGAACAGGGCGCGACAGTTGATATTTTTTCTGCACCCAAGGACGACTACACCCGGGCGCTGCTCGCCTGCCGTCCGGTCGTCGATTCGCGTCCGAAGCGCTTGCCGGTAATCGACGACTTCATGGCCGGTCGCGCCGACGCAATGCGCCTTGAGCAGCGTTCACGTGGCGTGAAAGACAGCGATCCGGTCGCGCTCGAAGTCAAAGGGCTGTGCAAAGATTTCGTCTCGCGCCAAGGTCTGTTTGGCAAGCGTGTTTTCAATGCGGCTAAGGATGTTTCGTTCAAACTGCGTAAGGGCAAAACGCTCGGTCTCGTCGGCGAATCGGGTTCTGGCAAGACAACGGTAGGCTTAACCATCATGCGCCTGCATGACGCCACCAAGGGCGAGGCGTGGTTCGACGGCAAGAACATTCTCGCAATGAGCGAAAAGGAATTTTTGCCGTACAAAAAACGCATTCAAATCATTTTCCAAAACCCGTACGCCTCCCTCAATCCGCGCTTCACGGTGGGGCAAATCATCTGCGAGCCGATGATCATTCACGGCATCGGGGCCAACGCCGAGGCGCGCGCCAAAATGGCCTTTGAGCTGCTGGCCAAAGTGGGCTTGCCCGAGATGAGCTTTTACAAATATCCGCACGAATTTTCAGGCGGTCAGCGTCAGCGTATCGCTATTGCGCGCTGCCTGACCATGAAGCCTGACATTCTGATTTGCGACGAATCGGTGTCGGCGCTGGACGTTTCGGTGCAGGCGCAAGTGCTAAACCTGCTGCAAGACCTTCAGGACGAGTTCGGCATGTCCTACATTTTTATCTCGCATGATCTCGCGGTCGTCAAATACATGAGCGACGAGGTGATGGTGATGTCCGAGGGCAATGTGGTGGAGCAGGGCGACTCCGATGAGCTTTATGCGGCACCGAAAGCGGCATACACCCGCAAGCTGCTCGACTCCATCCCGCGCGGTTTGGTGGCTGCGTAGGCCCGAATCATCTGATTCGCCACGGCAACACAACGTGGCTGATGCTGAGAGGTGCCCTTTAGTGTGGCATAGTGTGGCTATTGATTTACCCTGTTGAGCATCGCTATGGGACTCCCACAACCCGTTCACCGCATGAGTTTCGATGAATTTGCCGAATGGGCGCTGTCGGCAGAGGGGCAGCTCGGTAAGTACGAGTATCACCAAGGCGAAATTTTTGACGTCTCCGCCATGGCGGGGGCTCGCGCGCAACATAACGAAATTGCCGGGAACGTTTTTGCGTCTTTGCACGCACAGCTAAGAGGCAAGCCCTGCCGCGCCTTTGTTGCGGACATGTTGCTTCGCGTTGATGCCGATGACAGGGGCTACTATCCCGACGTAATGGTGACGTGCTCCGAGGCTGATCGGGCGCGGCAGACGTTCAAGACCGACGCCGTGCTCGTGATTGAGGTGCTCTCTCCATCCCCCGCCGCGTACGACCGCGGTGAGAAGTTCGCGAGCTACCGTCGGCTGCCCTCGCTTCAGGAGCTCATCTTCATCGACCCCGACACGCGCGGCATCGATCATTATCGGCGCGATGGAGAGCGATGGATGCTGCTGCCTCCGACCGACACGCTCGAACTGCATTCCTCCGCGTGCACATTGACGCTGGCAGATGTCTTCGCAGACATTGAGGTCGCGGCAACTTTTCCAGCGACGACAACGCCTTGACCGGTTGTAGCTCGACCGCGCTTTGATGCCCTAACGTGTTGCAACGATGCAACGAAGGCAGCTAAGCTTTTTCACATAACCCATATTTTACGCGGGACTCAGGCCTATTTAAGTCAATGTCGACTTATAGATAAAACAGCATTGAGGCCCGATCAATCGGTCATCTTCTAGAAAAGCTGATAGTAACTTACACAAACGTACGGTCGCTTATCTTCGAGCACTAAGCATCGTTGAGAAAAACGTGGAAGTCGAAAAAACCAAAATAATCAATGGGTTATGCGCCGTAATGCGACTTAGCTCCGCAGCGTTATGGAAAGTAACGATTCCAGCACCAACCCGACATAGGTAGGAAATGTGTCGCCGTGGTGACAGAATTCGATGTCATCCTTTTTTTATCGCCCGCTTTGGGCCTCAGGGGTTTTTTATGATTCAAAAGAAACGATTGGCGGTCGCTATCGCGGCGACTTTTGTGGCCACTGGTATTGCTTATGCGCAATCAACACCACAAAAGGTCGAAAAAGTCGAAATTACCGGCTCAAACATTAAACGTGTCGACGTCGAAACGGTCGCGCCGGTTGACGTGATTACCCGTGAGCAAATCGAGCGTTCCGGGCAACCGACCATCGCTGAGGTGCTACGCAATGTACCGGCGAACAGCGGCAACAGCTACTCAGAGAGCTTCTCCAATAGCTTCGCCCCAGGGGCTTCAGGCATCGCACTCCGCGGCTTGGGCCAAAAGGCAACGCTGGTTTTGATCAACGGTCGCCGCACAGCGGGCTACGGTTTTGCACAAAACCTGCAAGACACCTTCGTTGACTTGAACTCCATCCCGTCGTCTGCCGTTGAGCGCATCGAAATTCTGAAAGATGGTGCATCCGCCATTTACGGTTCTGACGCCATTGCAGGCGTGGTCAACATCATCCTGCGCAAAGATTACAAGGGCATGGAATTCACGGCCGGTGCAGGCTCGTCCGCAGGCAAAAACGACTATCGTTTTGCTGCGACCGGTGGCTTCGGTGACCTCGCCAAAGACAAGTATTCTGTGCTCGGCGTGTTCGACTATTACAAGCGGGACGAGGTGCGGTTGTCCGACACTGACTTTGGCGCTTCGCGCGACTGGCGCGGTCGTGCAGGCGGTGGTCGTAACTTCGGCAACCTGACCGGACTCGGTACGTGGCAACAGTACACCAATGCCGGTGTTGCCACGCAAAACTTCAAAGCGGTTGACAATTGCGCAGCATCGGGAGGCACCGTTCTGAATGGTCCTCAAGCTGTTGCTGCTGGCCTGATCAACCTTACGTCAAACCAATCGGCAGCCGCGCTCGCTACGGCCAACGCGCGCGCTGCTGCGACCAATACCTTCTGCACGTACGATATCAATGGCGCAGTGTCCGCATTGCCTGGCACAGAGCGCTTTGGCTTTCTAGGTCGCGGCACGCTGGAAATCTCGCCGACATTGCAGGCGTACACAGAAGCTGGTTTGTCCAGTGTCAAGACGCATCAAACCTTTACCCAGCCGTTTTTTAACACCACGGGCCTCACGCAAACCTCAGTCGGCCTGCGACCGTTCAGCTACACCGTCAACTTTGCGCCGGGCGTTGCTGGCAATCCGTTCAGTACGCTCGCACGCTATGCAGGTTCGTTAAGTAACCTGGGCACGCGTGATTCGGACATCACGTCCGACACCTTCCGCCTGCTCGGTGGTCTCAAATATTCGTTCGGCGCATTCGACGGCGACAGCGCGGTCGGCTACTCGAAGAATAAAGTTCGCTCTGACGTATCAAATCGGCTGCGCATCGACGGCGTCAGCGCCGCGTTCGGCATTGGTGCGGGCGCGCAGCCGCCGATACCGACCGCAACCAGCTCGGCCTATAACCTCAACAATTCGTCGCTCAACAGTCAGGCCGTGCGTGATTCCATTCGCGCCAACTTCAGCCGGAAGTCAGAATCGGAACTGTTCTTTGCTGACACGCGCCTGTCGACCGAATTTGGCCAGTTGCCTGGCGGTCCGGTGGGCTTGGCGTTCGGTGCGGAATATCGCAACGAGAAGCTTAAAGACACGCCCGCCTCCATTGCGCAACAGGGCTTGATTCTCGGTCAGGGTATTACCGCGACCAACGGAGATCGCAACAGCATCGCGGTATTTGCCGAAGCCAGCCTGCCGATTCTTAAGTCACTTGAGGCCCAGTTGGCCGTTCGTTCGGATCGCTATAGCGATTACGGCAGTTCGACCGTGCCAAAAGTGGGCTTGAAGTGGAAGGTGGTTCCTGAGCTCGTCGTTCGCGCCAACTTTGGCAAGGGCTTCCGTGCGCCAACGCTGCCAGAAATTTCCCCTTCTGTTGCAACGTTCTTCGTGCAGGTGAATGATCCGGTGACGGGCGCTTCCGGCGTCAACATTTCCGGCATTTTCGCAGGTAACCCGCAACTCAAGGCGGAGACGTCAAAGAGCGCCACTATAGGTGCGGTGTTTGAGCCAACGCGTGATTTCAGCGTGTCGGTTAACTGGTACAACATTGAGTGGAAAGATCAGGTCGGTTCTGCTGGCTTCCAGGCGCTCGTCAATGGTAACGGCGTCGTGAATGGTGTTACGCGTGGCGTCGTCACGCGTGATCCGATCACCAACAACATCGTGTCGGTTGCCACCAACTACGCCAACCTGAGCGTCGTGAAGACGCGCGGGCTGGATATGGACGCGCTGTACAGCGTGAACACGCTCTACGGCAAGCTTGGTCTCGGTGTTGCAGCAACTTACATCGAGCAATTTAATCTCGAGGGCACTGATTACGTCGGCAACAACGGCAACAACTCACTGCCCCGCATTCGCGGCAATATCACGTTGAACTGGGATCAAGGTCCCTATTCCGCGACGTTGCGTACCAACTATATCCATAGTTATCAGCAGCAGTTCCTGGCGGGCAGCTTCTTTGCTCAACAGGATCCACGCTTCCAGTCAGGCATTTATGGCGAGAAGATCGGTTCCCGCACCACATTTGATCTGTACGGTGCGTATGAATTCAACAACAAGTTGAAACTCAGCGCCTCTATTCTCAATCTGGCTAATAGCCAGCCACCGTACGATCCGGGTGCATCATCGACGTTCCTGTATGACTTCACGCAGTACGACGTACGCGGGCGCGCCTATCGGGCGAACTTGACCTACAAGTTCCGCTAATCACCACGATTTACGCTGCGGTCAATCGCAGCGTAAGTAAACATGAGGGCTTCGGCCCTCTTTTTTGTTATGAGCACGTGGCGATGAGGTCCGGATGCGCCGTTACGCTTCTCACCCCGGTCCGGTCTGCCGTCGTGATCTAGGCAGCCCGTCTCGTCGCCGGTCACACGCAATCGCGCGTAGAGCGGTCAAAGTGGCATTATTCGGTTTTCGCAATTCTATTTTTGCAAGGTGACTGCATGAATCTGTTCAAACGTTTCGTATTTACGCTAGCGCTGCTGACGACCGGCGCGCTTTCGCCGTTCGCAATCGCGCAGCCGGTGCCCGAGATTCCGGTAGAGACGCTGTTCCGGAAGTCGGAATATCGCGCGTTGACTTTCTCTCCCGATCAGAAATTTATGGCGGCGCTGATGCCCATTAACAGCCGCTATAACCTCGTCATCATCGACTTGGAGAAACGCACTGCCAACCGCGTTACCAATTTCGACAAAGCCGACGTTTTGAATTTTTGGTGGGCCAGCAATGACCGCCTTCTGTTCACCACCGGTGACATGTTGCAGCTCGCCCGCAATGCTGGCGACGGCGGCTTGTTTGCTGTTGATAAAGATGGCCGCAATTCGCGCACACTGATTCAGCCGATTACCGCGATGCCGGGGCAGTATGTGCTTCGACTGACAACCTATGAAGGGCGAATCAAGGACAGTAAGGACGAGGTGATCGTGTCGTCTAACGATCGCTCGGCGGATTCGACCGACTTGTACCGGATGAATATTTATACCGGGCGTAAATCGCTGCTCAGTTTCGACTCACCGGGCAAGGTCAGCGCCTGGGTGCTTGACCGCGACAACGAACCGCGGGCGGCTTACCGTATCGATTCCAAACAGGGCGGCGGTTATTCATTTTTGTATCGTGCTGATGCAAAGCAGCCGTTCCGTGAGCTGCGCAAGTGGGATCACGAACTGAAGGATGTCGTCATCCCGCTGCGTTTTGATGTTGACAACAAAACCATGTTCGTCGCGAGCAACATAGGGCGCGATACCATGGCCTTTTTCCGCTTTAACCCGGACACCAATACGCTGGGTGAGTTGGTTTACGGCGATGATCGTTACGACATGTATTCCACCGGACTGATCGGCGGTGAGCTCGGCGGCGGCAGCATTCGCTTCAGCGGTCGCGAAGAGGATCCGGGCAAGGTGGTGGGCGTGAGCTACAGCGCAGATCGCCCCAAGACCGTCTGGTTTGATCCGGACATTCAGAAGGCGCAAGCGACACTTGATGCCGCGCTGCCCAACGGCAACGTAAATGTCTGGAATCCGAACAATCGTCGCGCGCTGGTGCGTTCGTATTCGGACACCGATCCCGGTCGCTATTACATTTTTGATCAGGACAAAAAAACGCTAGAAGAAACGGGTGTGCGGCCAGCCTCATGGATTGAGCCGAAACAAATGCGTCCGATGCAATATGTGTCGTGGCTTGCTGCCGATGGTATGAAAATTGATGGCTATTTGACCCTTCCGTCGACGTACAGCGCGGGTAAACCGGCGCCCTTAGTGCTGCATCCGCACGGCGGACCGTGGGCGAAGGACAACTGGGGCTACAACCCGGAAGTGCAGTTTTTAGCCAATCGTGGTTATGCCGTGCTTCAGCCCAACTTTCGCGGCTCAACGGGTTATGGTGCCAAGCACTTGAAGGCAAGCTACAAAACGTGGGGCGACGCGATGATCGATGACATGATTGCAGGCGTTGAATGGGCGGTGAAAGAAGGTTACGCCGACAAAAATCGCCTCGCTGTGTATGGCGCGAGTTACGGCGGCTATGCGACGCTGATGGCGCTGGTCAAGCGGCCCGACCTGTTCAAATGGGGCGTGAACTATGTTGGCGTGAGCGACATGTTCGTGCATCAGGACACCCAGCCCGCGCAGCGTTATGGCGACTTTGGCGAAGTGTTGGCGAAACTGATCAACGGCGACCAAAGAGTTGATCGCGAAATGTTTGAACGCACGTCGCCGGCACGCCATGTGGCCAAGATTCAAGCCCCGGTCTTTCATGCGTATGGAGGCGTGGATCGCAACGTCGATATCGAGAACGGTCGCGTCATTCGCGCGGCGTTCGACAGAGCGGGCAAGCCGCAAGAATGGATGTACGTTGCCGATGAAGCGCACGGCTATCGCCTCGATAGAAATGTGTTCGAGTACTACAACCGCTTCGACGCCTTCATGAAAAAAAACATGCCAGCGGGTAAGTAGCGTATTCGCCAGGATTTCGAGCGGGCTGGCGGTCGAATGCTTGATGCCAGCAACCGCCGTCTCCTTTATAGTGCTCAAGTCCGTGGCACGGCACCCGTTGACGGCATTTGTCGACGAGCGCATAGCTAGACATCCCTGCAAAATTCAAGTCGACACCACGATTGGAATGCGAGCAGGCGCGGTAGGCGATTGTCGCGAATTGCCGTAACACTCACACGACGCGCGTGCATGGTAACCGGCGCTTCGGTTGCTTCCGTTGAGCTTTGCTCACCGACGTGATGCGCCCCCGGCGCCTCGCGGTCACACCGAGGTTATCCGCATTGATGTTCTGGTAGCTGAATGGCTGCGTAAATTAAGCTGCTGCAATGTACTCCGAGTTATCACCGGGTACGCAAAACGTGGTCCGGACGGAGAGCTTTGGCATACCGCCTAGGATCGTGCTACGTGCCCAATCAAGCTGCCCACATTTCGCCGAAATCTCGGAGTTTGTTGTCGTGAATCACTGAGCCACCTCTCGCGTTGGTGAAGGACCGCCGCACTAGAATCCACATAACCTAGAAAACTACAGGGCTACGTATGTTCGGACGCTTCATGCCGCAGGAAGGCCGATTTTTTGAGCTTTTTAATCTGCACGCTCATGAAATCGTTGAGGGGGCCAAAGAGCTCGTCGCGCTGATGAAGGCGCTCGGCGAGGGCGCGACTGACCTTCGCAATCATGCCGACGCTATTGATGCGATTGAAAGACGAGGCGATAACTACACGCGTGAAACGATTCAACTGCTGCACAAGACGTTCATCACACCGCTGGATCGTGAAGAGATTCATCGGCTCATCTCAAACCTTGATGACGTGCTCGACTTGATGCAGGATGCCGCTGAGTCCGTTTCGCTGTACGACATCAAGGCCGTTACACCCGAGGCGACGCAGCTGGCCGAAATCTGTTTGCAGTGCTGCGAGCGCGTCAAATCCGGCGTTGCGCTGCTGTCCAATATGCAAAACGCAGCCACGATTCTGAAAATTTGCGAAGAGATTGATCATCTCGAGTCGGACGCGGATCGCGTTGTGCGCAGCGCAATTTCCAAGCTCTTCCGTACTGAACGCGATGCCGTGCAGTTGATCAAATTGAAGGCGATCTACGAACTACTGGAAACGGTCACAGATCGCTGCGAGGACGTGGCCAATGTGATGCAGGGTATCGTGATCGAAAACGCTTGATTCCGGCTCGCTGCTGACCGCCATGGAATCAACTGCCGTCACCCTCTGGGTCATCATTCTGCTCGTCGTGCTCGCGCTCGCCTTCGATTTCATGAATGGCTTTCATGACGCTGCGAACGCGATTGCGACCATCGTGTCCACCGGCGTTCTAAAGCCTGGACAAGCGGTGATCTGGGCCGCGTTTTTCAATTTTCTTGCGCTATTTGTGTTTGGGCTCAGCGTAGCGGCCACCATCGGCAAGGGCATGGTTGATCCGGCTGTCGTTGACACGCATGTGATTTTCGGGGCGCTGCTTGGCGCGATTACGTGGAACGTCGTGACCTGGTATTACGGCATTCCGTCGTCATCGTCGCATGCACTGATCGGCGGCATGATCGGCGCAACGGTCGCCAAAGCGGGCGTCGGTGCGCTGGTCAGCGCAGGCATCACCAAGACGGTGCTATTCATCCTCGTTGCGCCGCTGATGGGCTTTGTGCTGGGTGCGCTTTTGCTGCTCCTGGTTTCGTGGTTGTTTCGCCGTTCTACGCCCTCTCGCGTGGATAAATGGTTTCGTCGCGGCCAGCTCGTTTCGTGCGGGCTCTATTGTCTCGGTCACGGTAGCAACGACGCGCAAAAAACGATGGGCATCATCTGGTTGTTGCTGATCATTTCCGGCATGGCAACGCGGGACATACAGTCGCTGCCGTACTGGGTTGTGCTTTCATGCTATGCCGCGATCTCGCTTGGCACCCTGTTTGGTGGCTGGCGTATCGTTAAAACCATGGGTCAGAAGATCACCAAACTCAAGCCTGTGGGGGGTTTTTGCGCTGAGACGGGCGGTGCAATCACGTTATTTATTTCCTCGATGTTCGGTATCCCGGTATCGACCACGCACACCATCACCGGCGCGATTGTCGGGGTTGGCGCTGCGCGCAAGTTGTCTGCCGTGCGTTGGGGGATTGCAGGCAACATCGTGTGGGCGTGGGTGTTCACGATTCCCGCTTCTGCCTTCGTCGCAGCGATTTCGTGGTGGATCGGCAAACAAATTTTGTAGTGACGATGTGCGCCCGCTGTGATTGCCACTGACGAGCGATCAACCGGCAAGCTGTCGAGGCGCTGGACGACGCGTGGGGCCGCGCTGCAACGGCACATTGATCAGGCGTCGCGGATGCCGGTGACCGGGTTTGTAGCGCCGCAGCAAGCTCACCCTACGGGGCGCTGCGGTTGCGCTATCCTGTCCTATACTGTGTTGATCAACGTTGGGGCGATGTTGCGGCAAAGGGGAGGGACGTGATGTTCACGGTTCTTGTGGCTAATCCAAAGGGTGGTGCTGGCAAAACGACCATTGCGACCAACCTCGCGGGTTATCTCGCGGGCAAGCGACAGCGGGTGGTGATTCTGGATATGGATCGCCAGCGCTCAGCAGCGCGCTGGTTGTCGCGGCGGCCTCGCGGCT
This sequence comes from Burkholderiales bacterium, assembly GCA_043758415.1. GTDB lineage: Bacteria > Pseudomonadota > Gammaproteobacteria > Burkholderiales > Casimicrobiaceae > Casimicrobium. The sequence goes on along the minus strand of JAYVNO010000198.1, from coordinate 12,807 downwards.
TCCCGGAAATTCGCGGCGCGCTGGCGGATACCCATCCCCACATTATTCGCGATTACGCGCCGCAATGGCTGATCGTGGACGCGGCGGCCGCCGTGCACGGTGCGCAGTTGCAGGCGTTTGTGAAGCTGGCTGATGCGGTGCTGGTGCCAGTGGCCACCTCGGCGTTCGATTTTGAAGCGACCGCCGACTTCCTTGCTGAGTTAAATGCCCTGAAGCCGGTGAAGGAGGGCACACGCCCGCTTGCGGTGATCGGCTCCAGGGTTGACGGGCGCACGGTTGCTGCTGCCGATCTCGACGGCTTCCTGTCGCCGCTATCGCTCGATGTATTAACCCACATCCGCGATTCCCAGCTTTATGTTCACGCCGCTCGCGACGGCTTGTCGATCTTTGACCAGCCACGCTCGCGGGCGGAAGAAGCATGGGCCGACTGGCCGCCGATACTGCATTGGCTGCAAGGGCTGGTGACCGCTAAATCAGGCCGGGTTGGTCACTAACCCACTCGATCCTGACAACGGTAAACTCCACGCATGTACACCATACTTGTTGCCAATCCCAAAGGTGGAGCCGGTAAATCAACCCTGACCACCAATATCGCGGGCATGCTCGCCTCGACCCGGCAGCGTGTGGTGATCATGGATCTCGACAAACAGCAATCGGCGATTAACTGGCTGGCGCGTCGGCCCGCAGCGCTCCCAAAAATCATGTCCTGGAACGAGGACACCGACATGGAGGAGTTGCGCGCGTTTGCGCCGCAGTGGATGATTATCGACAGCCATGCGCGCCTGCGTCGCGCCGATCGAACCTATTTGCTCTCGCGCGCTAATTTTGTGTTGGTGCCCGTCAATCCGTCGGTATTTGATATCGAAGCGACCGCAAAATTTCTGCTCAAACTGCATCAGGACACGAACGTGCAATCGGGAAAAGTGGCGATCGGTCTGATCGGCAGCCGAACCGATAGCCGCACGCGTATGGCGCAGGAGCTCAATCGCTTTTTTCAGCGCAGTGGCCTGCCGGTGGTGATGTTCGTGCCTGACAGCGTCATCTATCCGCAGTGTGCGCGCGACGGTATGTCGATCTACGACTTGCCGCGCAGCCGTACCGAGCAGCAAATCGAAGCGTGGCAGCCGCTGGTCGACTGGATCAAGTCGCAAATGGCGCGCAGCAAAGACTTTGCAGCGGCTGTCAGCGCGGCGCCAGAGCGCGGAGTCGTGCAAATCGCATGAGCGACATGGGGCGCTCACCTGGCTGCGCCCATGATTGACGTCGCAGCAGCGGCATCGCTGGCAACCCGTCACATTTTAGCAACAGCTCCAGGCTGACAGCGCCAGTTCAATGGGGTAACCAGCCTATTTGTGCATAAGTCGATTTTGCAAAAAAATAGCATCTAGCCCTTATGCAGCGGAGCTTTCAGACTTAAGCTGTTGACAGCAATACCGATAGGCAAGCTACCGCGCTTGCATTTCATCCCGAGACATAAATTTCTAGAAACGCCCTTTACGCAGGTATTATTCGTTGCGCTCCCGTCTGAGAGTTGTCTGAGCGTCAGGTTCACGGACGCGTTGCAACGTCATCGCGGCTAACCCACCCCATTCAACCAGAACGAATCATGACCAAACGATTAAACGTCAGACCCGCGCTCAGCGTCCTGCTGGCGGCAAGCATCGCATTGCAGCCGCTTGCAGCCAGTGCGGCGCTTCATCAACTGTCGTTTGTCAAGACCGAATCGGCCGCGCTTGAGACGTTCGATTTCGTATCCAACGCTGACTGGGACTTTGACGCGAACCCGCCCGCCAAATCGGCCACCGGTCAATCGCTCGACCGTGCGTATGTCACCGCCACCTTCGCCCAGTTTGCCAAGACAACGTTTACCATGACCGAAGGTCGGCATCGCGTGGGGACGGTGTACGTCTACCCCAACAGTCGCTTTGGCAACCGCGTCGACATCAAGATGATCAGCCTGATTCGCGGTCGCTCAAACGCAACCGTGAGCCGCTATCGCGTGAGTAGCGGTGTGAGCACCAATTTTCTCGAGGCGACGCCTGAGGATTTGGGTAAAGTGATGGCGCACGAAAACGGTCATTACGTGTACGGCTTGATGGACGAATACCGCGAAGCGGGCAAAGCGATCAATCCAGCTGATAACAGCGATCCCTCGGAGATCGACACGCCGCTCAACACCATCATGAACGATCAGTCTGCCTTCGCGTCGTTCTCCACCGCCGCCGACAATGTGGCCCCCGCAAACACGGCGAACCGACGTTTTTACGACGGCGCGTCGGCATGGGAGGTGTTGTCGCGTCCGCTTGCCCGAGACTCGGCCGAGCAGCAGCGTTTTGGCTCGCGCACCGCCTACGCAGCGTTGGCGGGTTTCACACCTGCGAGCCCGAGCGATTTGAGCCGCCCGATTACCGGATGGGACGGCGCGTTCAAGGTCGTGTTTGTGACCGATCCGCTCGACAGCACCACATACGTCATATCGCGCACCGTGCGCGCTGATCAGCTGCCTGCGGTCAAAAATGCGGTCGCCGAGTCGATTCGAAAAATCACGCTGGGTCCCAAGGCGATTGCAACGGTGGTCACCTACGGCGGCGGCACCGGTGCGGCGCAGATGGTTTACCGTGGCACGCTCACCACCGAAGAGGCGCGCACAGCCGCACTGGCAGCGGTAGAGGCAATCACGGTCGATACCGTGCCCGGCAACCTGGAAACGGCACTCGCGGGCATATTGACTGAAATTAGCGGCCTCTATACGGCCAATCAGATTACGCTTGGCGACGGCATCAGCATCAACGTGTTCGCTGGCGGCGAGGACAACATCAGCGTGGCCACGCGCGACCGGGTGAAGGAGTTGCGCGTCGCGGTTAACGCCAACATCATCACCGACAACGGCATTCAGCCCGGATCCAGTGCCAAACGCGCGGTGGCACCCGCAGAGTTGGCGCAAAAGGCGATGCGCGCGAAGGTGAGTACAGGCACCGTCACGCTCGCGCAGCTGTCGCACGCCAGCGGCGGCCACTTCACCGACGCACACAAAGCCGCAGCCCTAAGCGCCGGAGCGGTAAAGGCGCAAGCCGCTTCCGGCGGATCGCTGGAGGCGACCCTTGCGGTGGATCAGGTCGATACGCTGGCAGCGGGCGCGAAGTTTGAACTCAAAACACCAGTGCTCGCCAAGACCGATGGCAAGCTCACGTTTAATGCGTACTGGGGCGACGATGCCGACAGCAGCAAGATTCGCTATGAACTCACCGCACCCGATGGCAGCAAATACACGCCCGCCAATCCTCTGGTCAACCAGACGCTTGGGCCTAACGGTCAAATTAAATACGTCATGGATGCCGATAGTGCGAACGCCAGTTTTGATGTGGCGAGCGCGTTTGCCGGAAAAAACGGCACATGGACCAGCACGGTCACCGCAATAGCTGCCATTGGTTCGTCGATTGAGCAGGATTCCATCGCCGAGAGCACACTGCGCGCCGAAGTGGATGTGCAGCGCGATGGCACGCCTAACCCGACGCTTATCGTCAAGGTGGCATCGAACCGTGCGGTGGTTGGCGCGGTCGCCACGGCCTATATCTACGCTGCGGACGGGAAGCTTAAATTGACTAAGCCGCTGCTTGATGATGGCGTCGGTGGCGACGCCAGGGCGGGCGACGGCGTCTACAGCGCAGCGCTGGGTAGCTTGCTTGCGGCGGGCCAGTACGATGTGGTCGTTGTTGCCACGCAAGGTCCGAATGGTGCCGTGCTGTCGACCAATGGTCTGACCATCAAAGGCGTGAACGCGGTACCGGAGCCGCTCGGCGGCGCCTTCAGTCGCGTGGCCGACACGCTGCTTACTGTGGCTCCAACGACGGTGGTCGAATATTATGTGCCGTCGCTCAAAAAATATTTCATCACCGGTCGTGAGAACGAAAAGGCATCGCTTGCGCTGTTGCCAGCGCTGTTCAGCTTGACCGGCATGAGCTTCGTCGCCGGTCCGGGTCTTGCTCCGCCGACGGGCACGCAGCCGATCTGTCGTTTCTACTTCGCGCCACCACTGGCCAACACGCACTTTTACGGCGGTCCGTCTGATTGCGCGCTGGTTGCAAACACCTTCGCAGGCAACACAGCGGCGACCAACGAAGGCATCGATTTCGCAGTGGTCACGCCCGATGCGACAGGAAGTTGCCCGTCCTCGGCACCGGTGAAGGTCTATCGCTCATTCAATAATCGGGGTGCGCAAAATGATGGCAACCACCGCTACACCGTTTCAACGGCACGCTACAACCAGATGATTGCCGCGGGCTACTCAGCCGATGGCGCGGTGTTCTGCGCCGCGTCCGCGACCGACGCCGCGCAGTAGTCGCCTTCGTACGCGTGCCGCGCATCCAGCGCGCGGCAAACAAAAAGGCACCACAACGCGAGTTGTGGTGCCTTTATTTTTTGGGGGGGATCCTGGCTCTGGACTAGCTACAAAATCTCCGCCGCGTAATCAGCCAGCCGTGAGCGTTCGCCGCGCTGAAGCGTCACATGCCCGCCGTGCGACCAGCCCTTAAAGCGATCCACCACGTAGGTCAAACCCGACGAGCCTTCAGACAAATAAGGGGTGTCGATTTGTGCGATGTTGCCAAGGCAGACCACCTTGGTGCCGGGGCCCGCGCGGGTGATCAGTGTCTTCATCTGCTTCGGCGTCAGGTTCTGCGCCTCGTCGATGATGAGCAGCTTGTTCAAGAAGGTGCGACCGCGCATGAAGTTCAAACTCTTGACCTTGACCCGTGAGCGAATCAGGTCGTTGCTCGCCGCGCGACCCCATTCACCGGCGTCGCTGCCACTGCCTGAGGCACCCATCAGCACTTCCAGATTGTCTTCCAGCGCACCCATCCACGGCGTCATTTTTTCTTCTTCTGTGCCCGGCAGAAAGCCGATGTCTTCACCAACCGGCACGGTGACGCGGGTCATGATGATTTCGTTGTAGATCTTCTGGTCGAGCGTCAACTGCAAACCTGCGGCGAGCGTCAGCAGGGTTTTTCCGGTGCCCGCCTGACCGAGCAGCGTGACGAAATCGATGTCGGGGTTCATCAACAGATTGAGCGCAAAATTTTGCTCACGATTGCGTGCGGTGATGCCCCACACCGCGTTTTTGTGGTGACCGAAGTCACGCAGCGTTTGCAGCGTCGCGATCTTGCCTTCAATCGACGTCACGCGCGCATAGAACGGCGTGTCCACCTCGGTGTAGACGAGCTGGTTGACCAGCAGTTTTGGCACGATCGGGCCGGTGATTTTGTAGAACGTCGCGCCGCCTTGCTGCCAGCTCTCTACGCCGTTGCCATGCTTTTCCCAGAAGTCAGCGGGAAGCTCAAGCATGCCGGTATAGAGCAGGTCGGAATCTTCAAGTACCTTGTCGTTGTAGTAGTCCTCTGCGGCAACATCCAGCGCGCGCGCCTTAATGCGCATGTTGATGTCTTTCGAAACCAGCGTGACGATTCGCTTTGGTTCTTTTTTCTTCAAGTGCAAACAGACGGCGATGATTTCGTTGTCGGCTTTGCCGGCTGCGAATGACGCTGGCAATTGCACGCTGATCGGCTCGGTTTGCAGAAACAGACGACCGGTCGCCGCGCCCTGCGACGCCTTGGTCAGCGGAATTCCTTCCTTGATGCCGTTTTCGAACGCGCCCACCAGATCATCGAGAAACCGTGACGTCTGTCGTGCGTTGCGATTGACTTCGAGCGTGCCTTTTTTATTGTTGTCGAGCTCTTCGAGGGTGCAGATAGGAAGAAAAATGTCGTGCTCTTGAAACCGGTACAGTGAGGTCGGGTCGTGCATCATGACATTGGTGTCGAGCACGAAAAGTTTGCCCGGTGTGCGTGACTTGGACGCACGCGAGTTGATGGACACGACACGCGACTTGGATTGCGTCATGAATTTCCTAAGCGACAAAAATGGATTGGGGACGCGGGCAAGCCTGTTGCAACAGGGCAACCATGGTGCGGTAGTGACGCACAACGCTTGCGGCTTGAATCAAGCGCTTGGCCTGGCGGCGGCAAGGGGCGAAAAAGGGACGGAGCGGACTCAAAAAATGGGGAGGTTATTCAGTGTGTTTGGCGAGATGCCTGTCGCTAATGTAGCGATGTTTGGCGAGTGGGCACGACGGGTTCGGCTGGGCGCTCGGCAAGCGCTGAAAATCGTTGGGTTTTCGCGACAGTATTGAGCAACAGCTTATTTCTGAACGTCCAGCCAAATCGGGCATACGGTCGTGAAATAGCATAAGTCGACTTCTGCTGTATTTTTAGGTTACCCCAAGCAAGTAAAGGCGTTAAAAGTCGTTTCTACTAAAGCTGTTGCGTCGTTTGCCCGGAAATTTGACTGAAATGGTCGAAAAAGCTTGTCAAGATCATGCCAACGGCATAACTTCGCGAAATGAAGGATTCCTGGTTTTTTCGGCAGCAGCGGCACACGTTGTTCGCGGCATTAGCGGCGGCGTTGATGGTCGCGGGTGCTTGCGGGCAAACCTTGCCCGCTAATTTTTCCGACGCGTTAGTGGTTGCCGTCAGCGCGCCCACCGCTACCGCTTTTACGCCAGACGGACGCGTGCTTATCGCCTCGCAGGGCGGCAGTTTGCGCGTGTTCAAGAGCGGCGCGCTGGTGGTCACGCCCGCGCTCAGCTTCAACCCCGCTGCCAGCGGCCCCAGCCCGAAAATTTGCCAGGGTGGAGAGCAGGGTTTGCTCGGTGTCGCCGTCGATCCGCAATTCGCGGCCAATCGCTATGTGTATCTCTACTACACGGCGCGCAATGGCTCCGACTGTAGCTCCCCCAACTACACGGCGGCCAATGCGCCCGGCACGCTGGAGGCGACGGCAGAGGGCACCTACTCAGCGTTCAATCGCAAGGCCAACCGGGTGTCGCGGTTCGTGCTCGGCACCGCCGCCAACGCCGATCTTGTTGACCCGGCCACCGAGGTAGTGCTGGTTGACCGCATGCCTGCGCGCGGCACCAATCACAACGCGGGCGATGTGCATTTTGGCAAGGCGGGCTGCTCTACATCAGCATCGGCGACGGCGGTACCGACTACAGCGGAACGAGCCCTGGCTCGGCGGGCGGCAACGACGCTGCGCGCGACAAGCACGTGCTGACCGGAAAAATTTTGCGCGTCAACCGTGACGGCGGTGTGCCGCCGGGCAACCCGTTTTTTGCCAACGGCGCGCGGCGCTGTAACGTCACCGGGGCCACCACCTTTGGCGAGCATTGCGAAGAAACCTTCGCGTGGGGTCTGCGCAACCCGTTTCGCTTCGCGATGGATGCAAACGCGAGCGCTACACGTTTCTACATCAACGATGTCGGACAGGGATTGTTTGAGGAGGTCAACGAGGGGCAGGCCGGCGCCGATTACGGCTGGAACTGCCGCGAAGGCCGACACGACAACAATACGGGAGGGCCGTGCTCGCCGCGTCCCATCGGCATGGTCGACCCGGTGTACGAATATCCACGCACCACCATTCCCGGCACTTCGGTTGCCGGTTGCGCATCAATCACCGGCGGCGCATTCGTTCCAAATGGCGTGTGGCGAGCGGCGTATGACGGCACCTATTTGCTGGCGGATTACGTCGGTGGCGCGATGCTGCGTATCCCGACCACAGGCACGCCGACGGCGGCGCTCGCCAACGCGTTCGCATTTGTCACCGATCTGGGCGGCAGCAGCGCGACCTCAATGCAGTTTGGGCCGGACGTTTCCGGAAGCGGCACGGCGCTGTACTACACAACCTATGCCGGTGGCGGGCAAATCAGAAAGATTACCTATAGCGGCACCGGTGCGCCCACCGTCAACGCGCTTAGCGCTGTGCCATCTGTCGGCGCGCTGCCGCTCGACGTGACGTTCACCGCGACCGCCAGTGACTCGAACGGCGATGCGCTCACGTATTTCTGGAATTTCGGTGACGGTACGAGCGCCACCACAGCCACTGCGACTATCGCTAAACGCTACGCCGCTGCTGGTGTTTTTATTGCCTCTGTGTCGGTACGCGACAGCCTCGGCAACACCTCTGCCAGCGCCGCCAACGCCACCGTCCGTCCCGGCAATGCGCCACCCAGTGTGAGTATTACCGCACCGGGCACGGGCTATTTGTTCAGCGTTGGCGACAGCATCACGCTCAGCGCTGTGGCCAGCGACCCGGAAGACGGCACGCTTGCGGCTGGCGCTGTCGTGGCAGGTCCTTTTGCACCACGATAGCCATACCCACCCGTTGCTCGCTGTCACGGTGGGCAACAACATCACGTTCACCGCACCGACGCCGGAGGATCTCGCCGCAGCGGTAACCAGTTATCTGGAGATCATCGTCACCGCCACCGACAGCGGTGGTGCCGCGACCGTGACGTCGCAAAGCATCATGCCGCGCAAAATCGCCCTCACCTTTGCGGCGGCACCACAACCGGCAGCGAGCGCTGCCCGCCTCACCGTCAACGGCAACACCCAGCTCGCTGCAGGTGCCGCTGGCAACGTCGTCACGGCGTGGGCTGGGTGGGCGCTGCCAGTGACCGTTCGTGATCAGAACCGCGGTGCCAATGGCCTGCGCTTCAGCGCCTGGTCAGACGGCGGCGCGCGCACCCACAGCTACATCGTGCCTGGCAGTGACGCAACGCTCACCGCCACGTTGACGACGGGCTCATTTGTGCCCAGCATCGACATCGACAACGACGGCAATTTCGATGCGGCGACCGACGGCGTGCTGCTGCTGCGCTACCTCTTCGGCATGCGCGATGCGACGCTGACCAACGCCGCGCTCGGTGTGAATGCGGAGCGCAACGCCGCCGCGATCAGCAGCTATATTGCGTCGCTCGGCAATGGCCTCGATATTGATGGCGATAACAGCGTGAAGGCGACCACCGATGGCTTGCTGGTGCTGCGTTACTTGCTGGGGCTTCGTGGCACCGCGTTGACCAGCGGCGCGGTCATTCCCAGCACGGTGGTGCCCGCCGACGTTGAAAGCAAATTGTTGACATTGTTGCCGTAAGCGAAAAAGCAAACGCAAGTCGGGTCGCGTAAGGTAGCGAGCACCCAAGCCCGGAACCACCAGCGGAATCGCGCAAAAGAATCTGCTTGAAAGTTTGTGTCAACCCTATTTCACTCGCAATGATTTTCTCGACAATCGTGCAATTTCTCAGTGGCTTTAACCGCGGAAACGGTCGGAGCGGCGTTTCTCGAAACGTTATCCCGGTTCCGGCGGTTTCGCTTCACCGTCGATGTGCGTAACGTTTGCGTCTGCCCCGCCGCGCTGGAAGCGGATCCGTAGCGGCGAACCGACTTGCAACGTCGCCGCGTCAGTGACGGGAACGCCAGCGTGGTTAAAAACCAGCGTATATCCGCGATCAAGTACATGCGCGGGATTGAGTAAATCGAGTGCCTGTGAAGCGGCGGTGAGTCGCGCGTTTCGTGCGGTGATCACGGTGGCAACGGCGATGACAAGTCTGCGGTTAGCCGCTTCGGCGCGGACGCTACCGGGTGATCTCCGTTGCATGGCGACAGCGAGGCGCTGTCGAGATGAAGCGAGCCTAGCGAGGCGTTGAGGCCCGACAAGGTACGTTGCCCGCTGCAGCCGTGCCTGGAGCCGCAACAGCCGCTCACGCCACGGCGCAATGACGGCACTCGAGTTCCGCAAGCGATCCTGGGTGCGATCCAGTCGTTCGCTCAGGCGATCCAGCCGAGTGCGTAACGCTTCCGACGCACGTAGAACCAAATCATGCACCAGCGCGCTGACGGCGTCGCGCGCTGGCGTCACAAGCGCAGCTGCGGCGGTCGGCGTGGCGGCGCGAACGTCGGCGGCGAAATCGCACAGCGAGAAGTCCGTTTCGTGGCCGACCGCGCTTACGACAGGGATGGTTGATGCGGCCACGGCTCGGGTCAGCGCCTCATCATTGAACGCCCACAGGTCCTCAACGCTGCCGCCGCCGCGACCGATGATCAGCACATCGCATTCGGCGCGCGTGTTGGCCGCATTGAGCGCCGCCAGCAACTCACCCGGCGCCTTTGCGCCCTGCACAGTAGCTGGGTAAATGATCAGTTGGGCGAGCGGCCATCGCTCTCGCAACGCGCGCAGCATGTCGGCAAGTGCGGCGGCCTGAGTCGACGTGATGAGGCCGATACGCTTGGGAAACGCGGGAAGTTCACGCTTTAAATCGTCGGAAAACAAGCCTTCGCTATCGAGCTTTGCTTTCAAGCGTAAGAACGCTTCGTACAAGCGCCCGACGCCCGCGAGTCGCGCTTGTTCCACTGCAAACTGCAGACTGCCGCGCGGTTCGTAAATCGCCGGTCGCAAGCGCAGTTCCACCTGCGCGCCGTCCTTCATTTCAAAGCCGACCAGCGCCGCGCGGTTGCGATAAAGCACGCATGCGACTTGCGCCGCGTCGTCCTTCAAATCGAAATAACAATGTCCCGATGCGGCGCGTTTGAATCCGGAAATCTCGCCGTTGACCCAGCATAGCGGCAGCGCACGTTCAAGCGCGTTCTTGGCGCGTTGAAGCAAAGCGCTGACCGAAATCGGATCAGCGTTTGGGTTCGGGGATAGGGCGGCGTCTGTCCAAGACATGTCGATTTGCGGCAAGTGGGATGATTGCGATTGCGAGGTCACTCGCAATCGGCGGCAAACGTAGCGCGCGTGGTGCAAGTAGTTGATCGAGTTTACTTTTTTCGAGGCCAGCGGGCGGGCAGCTAGCTGGATCGGGACTACATGCGGGTTGGGGCCAGATCCGGGAAGTTATCAGGTGAGTTATCCACAATCGGTGTGGGCAACTTTTTCATTTCTGAAGCGCTTGCCGCGCGAGGCACGGCGTGCAGCGGACGTTGGCAAAACGTTGCTGTATGTGCACTCTAGGACGATGAAACGCACCGTTACAATGCTGCAATCGCACAATGACAGTTTGTCCAATCGGAAATGAGTTCAGTGACCAGGGTTGGCAACGGTGGCAAAGCAGCCCCTAACCTAGTAGCAGCAGCGCCGTCGAACTTCGTCCGACAGATCATTGATGCTGACAATGCAAGTGGCAAACACGGCGGCAAGGTTGTCACCCGCTTTCCGCCGGAGCCGAACGGCTACCTGCACATTGGCCACGCTAAATCAATCTGCCTGAACTTCGGTTTGGCGAAAGACTACGGCGGCGTGTGCCACCTTCGTTTTGACGATACTAACCCGGTCAAGGAGGATGTCGAGTACGAAGCCTCAATCAAGGAAATGGTCGAGTGGCTGGGCTTTTCTTTCGAGAAAAGTCTCTATTACGCGAGCGATTATTTTGATCAGCTTTACGCGTTTGCGCAACACTTTATTGACCGCGGTCTGGCCTACGTTGACAGCCAGTCGGCAGACGAAATTCGTGCCCATCGCGGCACGCTGATCGAGCCGGGAAAAAATTCACCATTTCGTGATCGCAGCGTCGAAGAAAACCTGCGCCTGTTCGACGAAATGAAGCGTGGATTGCATGCCGATGGCTCGCAGATTTTGCGGCTAAAGCTCGACATGGCCTCGCCGAATATCAATTTGCGCGATCCGGCGATTTATCGCATTCGCCACACCCAACATCACCGCACAGGTAACGCGTGGTGCGTGTACCCGATGTACGACTACACGCACGCCATCAGCGACGCCATCGAGCGCATCACGCACTCGCTGTGTACGCTCGAATTCGAGGCGCATCGTCCGCTGTACGACTGGGTGCTGGCGCAGCTCGTGAAGGCCGGCAAACTGCCGAGCCCGAGTCCGCAGCAGATCGAGTTTTCGCGACTGAATTTGAGCTATACCGTGATGAGCAAGCGGAAGTTGCTTGAGCTGGTGGAGACAGGCCTCGTCAATGGTTGGGACGACCCGCGCATGATGACGCTGGCGGGGCTCCGCCGACGCGGCTTTACGCCGCGATCAATGCGGCTTTTTGCCGAGCGCGTGGGTGTGTCGAAGGCGCATCAATGGATCGACATGGCGGACCTTGAGCGGGCGTTGCGGGATGATCTTGACGCGACGGCGATGCGCGCCATGGCGGTGCTTGATCCGGTGCGCGTGGTCATCGAAAACTACCCCGAGGGGCAGTTTGAACACTGCTCGGCGAAGGTCAATCCGCATGATGACGTAGCCGGTTTGCGTCACTTTAAATTTGCGCGGGAAGTGTTCATCGAACGCGAGGATTTCATGGAGAATCCGGTGAAAGGTTTCTTCCGTCTCGTGCCCGGAGGCGAGGTGCGTTTGCGTCACGGCTTTATCATCAAATGTGAGCGCGTGGAGAAGGACGCTGCCGGTAGCGTGACGACGATTTTTGCGACCTACGATCCGGCGACCAAGAGCGGCAGCGGCGGACGCAATGTCAAGGGCGCGATTCACTGGGTTGCAAAGGCGGACGGCATTCAGGCCGAAGTGCGGCTGTACGACCGCCTGTTCAACGTCGAAAATCCGGACTCGGGCGAGGGCGATTACAAAACTTACTTAAATCCGAAATCGCTGCAAACGGTCACCGCGTGGGTCGAGCCGTCGCTCGCCAACGCGAACGCGGATGAGAGCTATCAGTTCGAACGCAACGGCTATTTCACAGCGGATCGCGTCGACTCAAAACCCGGCGCATTGGTATTTAATCGCGCGGTGACGTTGAAGGACGGCTGGAAGCCTGCGTAGCTTGCCGCACGCGTAACGTCAACGAAGCTGAGTTCGGTTTGAATCGGCACTACTGAGGCAGAAGCGCGAAAGTAATACTCGCTGATTTGGCTCTTTGGAAACGCTGAACAAAGCCTCATTTTCACAAAGTGCATCTACACAATTTTTTTGAATTGGCAGCGCTGCTTGTTTTTCACATGACTTTCATAA
>JAYVNO010000197.1:0-11672 GCA_043758415.1 Burkholderiales bacterium | reverse complement strand
CTACATCGTTACGGAAATAAATGGGCTCAATTTTTCGACGCAGATTAGCGCAGATTCGACGCCGATGACCGCAGATTTTCTTGATTGTCTGCGATAGAAAATTTTCAGAAAATCTGCGGCAATCTGTGTGAAATCCGCGTTAATCTGCGTCAAACATTAATGCTGTTTTGAAATAGAAGTGGAATTAGCCATGGCGAATATCATCCTGCGCGATCTTGACGATGCGCTGAAAGAGAAGCTGCGCATTCGCGCCTCACAACACGGACGGTCGATGGCAGCTGAGCTTCGCGACATCGTGCGTGACGCGCTGGTGGTGACAAAGTCCTCCCGCGCCGACTCAAAAAAACTGTTCGCCGAACTGCGAAAGCTGAGCGCTAGTCGGACAGACGATTCCTCGACGGCGCTGATTCGACAGATGCGGGACGCGCGTTGAGTTGGGTGCTCGACGCGAGCGTGGCGGTAAAGTGGGTGCTTCAGGAGCCGCAGTCATCAGTTGCAGAAGAATTCCTGGCGCAGGATTTGTTGGCACCGGAGTTGTTGCTGGTTGAATGCGCAAACGTTTTTTGGCACAAGGTATCGCAACGTGAGATGGACGCCGCAGTCGCCGAGATCGCGCTACGCGGCATCTTTGCCGTAGGCATCGAGTTCGTCGCTGACGAGGCGCTGCTGATACGTGCGCTGTCAATGGCGCATCAGATCAGGCATCCCGTTTACGACTGTCTTTATGCCGCACTCGCCGAATTGCGCGGCGCGCCTATGGTGACCGCTGATGAAAAATTCGCTCGTGTCTATCGAACGAAACGCCTTCTCGAAGCGCCTGCAAAAATTCTGTTGCTGAGCGAAGTCACGTAGCGCAGCGCGCCGAGCCAATGCCCGTGTTGCTGACAGCGGGTGAATAGTTTGCGCCGGAGCGTACGCTATCGTGGTTTTGCAGTCTCCATCCGCTGGCACTGCAAACTTCTGGGACAAATACGCAGCTTCGATCCGTTGGCGCAGCGCCACTGGGTCGCGGTCAAAACCCCTCAATCGGCAACCCGACGTAGTTCTCAGCTAGCGTGGTGCGGCCAGCCTCTGACCCTGTGTAGTAATCCAGCTCCGCCAGCTGCATCTGCTCGTGAAACGGATCGTGTTCGGGGAAGGTGTGCAGCATCGACGTCATGTGCCACGAGAAGCGCTCGCCTTTCCACACGCGGCGCAGCGCGATGTCTGAGTAGCGCTCCAGCCCCAGCGGATTGCCTTTTTTGTAGAACAGTTCCAGCGCCCGCGACAGCACGATCACGTCCGACACCGCGAGGTTCATGCCTTTCGCGCCGGTCGGCGGCACGATGTGCGCGGCGTCGCCCGCGAGGAACATATGACCGTGGCGCATCGGCGCGCAGACGTAACTTCGCATTGGGGTGATGCTCTTTTGCAGGATGGGACCGATGTTGGGTTTCCAGCCTTCCTTGGTGCCGAGGCGAATCGTCAGCTCATTCCACAGCCGATCATCGGACCAATTGTCCGCACTGTCGTCTGGCGCGCATTGCACGTAGAGACGCGTGACTTTGGGCGAGCGCATCGAGAACAGGGCAAAGCCCCGCTGGTGGTGCGCGTAAACCAGCTCGTGCTGCGACGGCGCGGCCTCGGCCAGTATGCCGAGCCACGCGAACGGATACACGCGGTCGTAGGTCTGCAATATGCTCGCTGGAATTTGCCCGCGGCAGATGCCGTGGAAGCCGTCGCAGCCGACCAGATAGTCGCAGGTCAAATCGTAGGCAACGCCGCTGTGCGTGTAGTGAATGTGCGGTTGTTCGCTTTCAACGCCATGAACGCTCACATCGGTGCTTTCAAACAGCACCTGACCGTTATCAGCGAGTCGCTGTGCAATCAAATCTTTCACCACTTCCTGCTGGCCGTACACGGTGATCGATTTGCCGCCAGTCAATTCGTCGAGCGCGATGCGATGGCGCTGACCGTGAAAGTGCATCTCGAAACCGGTGTGGCGCAAACCTTCGCGCATCATGCGCTCGCCGACGCCCGAGTCGTTCAGGATGGCAACCGTGCCTTGCTCAAGCACGCCGGCGCGCACGCGGGCCTCACAGTAGTCGCGCGTTCGGGCTTCGATGACAATGCTTTCAATGCCATTGAAATGCAGTAAATGCGACAACAGTAAACCTGCTGGGCCTGCGCCGATGATGCCGATCTGGGTGCGATGTGCAGTAGTCATTTCAACAGGGCGCTCCTATAAATTCATTTGTCGGGCGAACTGCGGCGTTGCACAGTGCTAGCAATCCTCATGTGACCTGCGCGTACATTCCGGTTGCTGCGCGCCGTGCGCCTTGCATTTCATCCCGAAAAATGAATTTCTAGAAGTGCCCAACACGCTTTTTTAACGGTGGTGATACCTGGACAGTGCGACACCAGCGAAAGTAGCGACAGCAGCGACAGCAGCGACAGCAGCGACAGCAGCGAAAATGCCACCGGTCGCAGAACGTGAACCGGCATGCGAGCCCGGAATGCTTGGATCATGGTTAACGCTGCCCGCCGCGTTATAGCTTCGCAGCGGCTCCAGACAAGGGGTGTCAACCGCATTTTCGCTATCTCGCGAAGCGATGCTTTGACGGCTAAAGGCTTGGAAGCGGCGGCGCATGGGCAAATTATGATGCGTTGCGTGGCCTGGTGTTAGCGTCCGGCGGTGAAGTGAGGGTCAACAGCTTTTCGATGAGAGACCCATTCAATAAGAGCACGTAGCTTGCTTAGTGCATAAATCGACTATTAGGAAAAACTGGCAATGAGTCCATGCTAGATGGGGTTGCCGTGAAAAAGCTGATGACTTCCCAGTTCTCGAAAATCATCTGCGACTGGCCCCAGAAAATCCGCGATTCGTCGCCAGCGCAATGACGCAGTCATACACATCGACGAAACTTCTGGCTCCGATACATCACACTGGCAAAAGAGGCGCTCGTCATCATGCAATCTACCCCCGTTTTCCGTAAAAATCGTACGCTCGTCGCAGCGCTTTTCTTCGCGCTGGCGCTAGGTTTTCAGCAAACGGTCGCGGCGCAAACGGGCGCGGCCGTAGGCGCTGCGACATCGGTCGCGCCCGAAAAAGCAAAAACCATCGCGCTGCTAGCCGCCGTGGGCGACCAGTTTTCGTATGTGCGGCAAAAGCAATCGGTTGGCTCGAATTTACAGCCGTATATCAGACAAAACATCACCGCGCCGGACCAGCTTTTAAACCGCATGGTGCTGAAAGGTATGGACAAGGCGGTCGCTGCTGAATACCCCGGCGCCGAGGTGGTGATGATGACGCTACGACCCGATCCACCGGAGCTCAAAATATTGCCGCAGCATCGCGAGGCGCACACCATGGGCCGCGTGATGACGATGCTCAAGGAATACCCGGATCGCATGCGCTGGGATGAGATTATGGTGGTGACGCCCAAATGGCTGCTGAGCGAGCGCAAAGGCATGGGCAGCAAGCTCTCCGGGATCGGCATCTACGTGCAGCCGCTGGGCTCCGGCAAAGACGCGATGGAAGACAACCCGCTTGAAGACGAGGTGCGAGATGCGGGTGACCATCAGAAGATGCGCTCGAAGACATTCGTTGCTCCGTTTTTCTATATTCAGGTGACGATACTCGACGCGAAAACATTGAAGGTACTGCGCACCGATGAGCGCTACGACTACCGAAAACTGGTCAACAGCGACTCAGCAGCGCTCGACGTGCAGGCAAGCTTCACGCCGGAACAACTTGGCGCAGAGCTGGAACGCTTTGTTGAAACCGCATCGCGAAGACTGGTTGTTGATCGCCTTGGCAGCGTAGAAATCGGCCCGTTGAAAACGATGCGGCCAGCGCTTGAGGCGGAGAAGAAGTAGGCGTCTTCATCCTTGAGCTGTGGCTCCGCCGCGACCCCGTGTTCGGCGCTGGTTATTAACGAGTCAACTAAATGTGACCGGTTCGGCAGGCTCCCTCTCCCTGGGGGAGAGGGTTGGGGTGAGGGACTTTGCACACGAGTCAGGCATCGCGATGCAATCACCCTCCCCCCCCGCCCTCTCCCTCAGGGAGAGGGCGCCTTACCAGTTGCGATGGGACATATTTAGTTGACTTGTTAATAAGTGGCTAAGGACGCGGCGGAGCCGCTCCTACAGACCCATGCGCGGTTAACTAAAATGCAGTGCTTGCCGCGTGTTTCTGCCGACTGGTCGTGTTGAAATGCGCGTTTATTTGCACATTTGCCATGGAGCGCCAGTAAAGTGCCCCACCCGCCCCTGTATTCCCTCTCCGATTTCGACTATGAACTCCCGTCCGCGCTCATTGCGCAGCATCCGCTAGCCGAGCGTTCGGCCAGCCGACTGCTTGACGGTCGCGGTGATGTTGCGGTCGACCGCCGGTTCATCGATCTGCCCACTCAGTTGCAGCCGGGCGACCTGCTCGTTTTCAACAATACCCGGGTGCTTAACGCCCGCCTGCGCGCGGTGAAGGCGACCGGCGGCGCAGTAGAAGTGCTGGTTGAGCGATTGCTGTCACCGACGCTCGCGCTGACGCAGCTGCGCGCAAGCCACGCGCCAAAGGCGGGGACGCGTATTTTGATCGCGGGCAAGCACGCCGCTGAAATCGTCGGTCGTGATGAACGCTTTTTTCAGGTGCAGCTGTTGGACGCAGCGTCCGGCGATTTTGAAGCGCTGATGCGGCAGTGTGGTGAATTGCCGTTGCCACCTTATATAAACAGGACCGCGATTGCTGCCGACGCCACGCGCTACCAAACGGTGTACGCGCAGCACGAGGGCGCAGTCGCCGCGCCCACGGCAGGCCTGCATTTTGATGAAGCAACGCTTGCCGTCTGTCGCGATCGTGGTGTTGAAATGGCGCACGTCACACTGCATGTCGGTGCCGGCACATTTCTACCGGTGAAAACAGAAACCATCGCCGACCACAAGATGCACCACGAACGCTATGTGTTGCCGCAAACAACGGTGGATGCGATCAACGCGTGTAAGGCGCGGGGCCGCCGCGTGGTGGCCGTCGGAACCACTAGCGTGCGCACGCTTGAAGGTTGCGTGCGCGAATGCGGCGAGTTGCGCGCGCACGAGAGCGAGACGGATATCTTCATCACGCCGGGTTACCGCTTCACGGTCGTGGACCAGATGCTGACCAATTTTCATTTGCCAAAATCGACATTGCTGATGCTGGTGTCTGCGTTTTCGGGTTACGAACACATTCGCTCGCTCTACGCTCATGCGATTGAGCAGCGTTACCGATTTTTCAGTTACGGCGATGCGATGCTCCTAGGGCGAAATTCTCCATGAACTTCGAACTCCTGAACACCGACGGCAATGCGCGCCGGGGTCGCGTGCATCTGAATCACGGGGTCGTCGAAACGCCGATCTTCATGCCGGTCGGCACCTACGGCACGGTCAAGGCGATGACGCCACAGATGCTGACCGACATCGGCTCGCAGATCATCCTCGGCAACACGTTTCATCTGTGGCTGCGGCCCGGCACGGCCATCATTGAGCAGTTCAAAGGCTTGCACGATTTCATGGGTTGGCAAGGACCGATCCTCACCGACTCCGGCGGCTTTCAGGTGTGGTCGCTTGGGGCTTTGAGAAAAATCACGGAAGCGGGCGTGCATTTCTCGTCACCGATTAATGGGGACAAATTGTTTTTGTCGCCCGAAGTGTCGATGCAGATTCAGCGCACGCTGAACTCCGACATCGTGATGCAACTCGACGAATGCACGCCAGCAGACGCAACGCTTGCGCAGGCACAGGCGTCATTGCAGATGAGTCTGCGCTGGGCGCAGCGCTCGAAGGATGAGCACCAACGGCTTGAAAATGCCCATGCGCTATTCGGCATTGTGCAGGGCACGTTGTTTGAATCCTTGCGCGCCGAATCACTCGCGGGACTCACGGACATCGGCTTTGACGGTATCGCCATTGGTGGCCTGTCGGTCGGCGAATCGAAAGCAGACATGCACCGCATTCTCGACTTTATAGGGCCGAAATTGCCTGCGGACAAGCCACACTATCTGATGGGCGTCGGTACGCCAGAAGATATCGTCTACGCGGTCGAGCGTGGCATCGACATGTTCGATTGCGTGATGCCAACGAGGAATGCACGCAATGGCTGGCTGTTCACGCGCTTCGGTGACATCAAGTTGAAGAACGCAAAATTCCGTGACGATCAACGTCCGCTTGATGAGCGTTGCAGCTGCTACACCTGCCGAAATTTCAGCCGCGCGTACCTGCATCACCTAAACAAAACCGGCGAAATCCTGGGCGCGATGTTGAACACGATTCACAACCTGCACTATTACCTGCAGCTCGCGAAAGAGATGCGGGAGGCGATTGAAGTGCAGCAGTTTGTTCCGTTCCGCGAGCAGTTTCATCGGGATCGGGCACGCGGAACAGATTGAACGCGCGACCGGGTAGGGTGGGCACCCCGTGCCCACCAAGCGCTAACAAGCACGCCGAATCCGGCACGCCGTTCAGATACTTACAGCAGGTGACTTCGTGCGTGCAATGCAGGGTGCGAGCCAGCGTTAATTGATGCTCGTGGGTGTTTGATTGATTCGCGGTTTGTGAGCGACACGGGGGGCGCGCTACGACGACTGGAGGTGCCCTAAATTTGAATTTCGGCAGTAGGTCGCGGCAGAGCCGCTCCTACAATCTGCTTGCACTAAACGGGTCAAGCAGGATTTTGAGATGAACCGCAGAGAGTTTTCGCATGTGGCGCTGGTCGCGCTCGTCGGCGTAGTTACGGCAGACGCATCTGCGCAAATTAACCCGTATCCGTCGCGCACCGTAAAAATCATCGCGCCCGTCGCTCCGGGCGGAGGCGTTGATCTCGTTGCGCGCACCGTTGCTGAGCGCCTGCAGAAGGCGCTTGGGCAAACCTTTATTGTTGAAAACATGAGTGGCGGTGGCGGCGTGATCGCCTCGCAGGCGACGATGCGCGCCGCGCCGGATGGCTACACGCTGATGCTCGGTTACGTGGCTACGCACGGCACCAACCCGGCGATGCGAAATATTCCGTACAACGCGGTGAAAGATTTCACCGCCATTGCGATGGTGGCGGGCACGCCGAATGTGCTGGTGGTGGGCGCGGGTGTTGCCGCGACCAACCTGAAAGATTTCGTCACACTTGGCAAAAAAAGTCAACTGAGTTTCGGCACCTCGGGGCAGGGTTCGCTCACGCATTTGTTGGTTGAGCAGTTCAAACTGGCAGCCGATTTTCAGGCGATGCATGCGCCGTATCGCGGCATCACGCCTGCGATCACCGATGTGCTCGGGGGGCAGACGCAGTTCATGATGCCGGGGCTTGCAGCGGCGTTGCAGCACATAAAGAGCGGCAAGCTGCGACCACTGGCTGTCACCGGCACCCGGCGCAATCTGGCGCTACCCGACGTGCCCACATTTGAAGAGCTCGGATACAAGGGCTTTACCGCCGTGCAGTGGTACGGCATCGTCGGCCCCGCCAAAATGCCGCCCGCCGTCGTGGCGCGACTCAACGACGAAATTAACAAGGCGATTGCCACACCGGAGCTGCGTGAGCGCTTGTCGGCGGAAGCGCTGGAGCCGATGCCGATGACCAGCGCCGAGTTCGCGGCGTTCATCGCTGCGGAAGTAGGTCGCTGGACGAAACTGGTTCGTGAACGCAATATTGAAATGAATACGTAATCCTTATGGCACGCAACACCCAGGTCCCCGCCGATCACAATCCGCCGCCCGTCACCCGCACGCTCGCCGAGTTTGTTGCGAATCATCCGTCGCGAGGGTGGAGCGACGCCGTTGATCACGAGGCGCACCGCACCTTTTTCAACTGGCTAGGCTGCGCCATCGGCGCGGCGGATCACGAGGCCGCAGACGCTGCGTTGCGGGCGCTGGCGGTCATGCAACCCGCGCCACAGGCCACTGTGCTCGGTCGTACGGAGCGCATCGATATTGCGGGTGCGGCGCTGGTCAACGGCATCACCTCGCATACCTTTGACTTCGACGACACTCACCTGAAAACCATCATTCATCCGGCGGGCCCCGTGGCCTCGGCTGTGCTCGCGCTGGCTGAAGTGACGGCTGCCAGTGGTCGTGCAGTCATCGATTCACTGGTGCTCGGCATTGACGTTGCCTGCCGCGTTGGCAACGCGATGTATCCCGACCATTACGACCGTGGCTGGCACATCACGGGTTCGACCGGCATGCTGGGTGCAGCGGCAGCATGCTCGCGGTTGATGGGCTTGAATGCCGATCAAACGCAGATGGCGCTCGGTATCGCGGCATCCACGCCGGTGGGCTTGCGCGAACAGTTCGGCACCATGACCAAGCCATTTCACCCCGGTGCGGCGGCGCGCGCGGGCCTGCTTGCGGCATTGCTCGCCCGCGAAGGCTTCACCGCGAGCAAACGCGCGCTTGAGGCACCGCGTGGCCTCATGCAGGTGGCGTCAACCAAGTGTGACTGGAACGAGATCACTGATGAACTCGGTTCGCGCTTTGAGATTTCGTTTAACACCTACAAACCGTTTGCCTGCGGTATCGTGATTCATCCGGCGATTGACGCCTGCGCGCAGTTGCGGGCGGCGGGCGTGAACGCGGTCGACGTGGAACGTATCGAGATCGCCGTGCATTCGCTGGTATTGGAACTCACCGGCAAGAAAGCGCCGAAAGACGGCCTTGAAGCCAAGTTCAGCGTCTATCACGGCTGTGCGGTGGGCCTGCTGTTCGGCGAGGCGGGCGAGAGTGAATTTGAGGATGCGCTGGTGACAAGCGAGGCGGTGGTGAGCATCCGGCGCAAAGTCGTCGCGACCGTGGATCCGACGATTGACGAGGCCGAAGTGCGCGCGGTGGCCGTCATGAAGGACGGTTCGCGCAAGACCGTGCATGTCGAGCACGCGATTGGCTCGCTGCAACGCCCGCTGACCGACGCTGATCTGGAGCGCAAATTTTCGTCGCTGGCTGAACCGGTGCTGGGACGAGGGTCGCTCGCCGCGCTGATCACGGCGACGTGGGGGCTGGGTACGGCGGCGGATGTACGCGAGTTGGTGAAGCTCGCGGTTCCTTCGCAACCAATCTGATGTTTGATTGGCCTTGGCGGCGATGACGGCAGATACAGCTTCCCGCTCTAACGGCCATTTACTTTGGGCTTAAGCGCTAAGTTGGCATAAGTCGACAGTTAACGCAATGTGCCCTTAGCCCCCATGCAACAGGGCGTTCAGCGAAAAGTTACTGCCCGCGCGCTTTGGTAAAGCAAACCGTTCACGCGGCTACAATTGGCGGTTAACTTTTTGATTTGATGAGGTTTTCTCCATGATCAGTACCGCTCACGCGCAGTCGCTCTTTGGCGGCGGCGCCGGAGGTAACGAATTCCTCTCGCTTCTGCCGATGGTCGGCATTTTTGTTGTCTTTTATTTCCTGTTGATTCGTCCGCAGCAAAAGCGTGCCAAAGAGCAGAAGGCGATGATTGCGGCCGTGCAAAAGGGCGACGAAGTGGTCACCGCTGGCGGCATGGTCGGCAAAGTGGTGAAACTTGACGATAACTACATCACGCTGTTGGTCGGTGGCAGCACGGAAATCGCGTTTCAGCGCAATGCCGTGACGGCGCTGCTGCCCAAAGGTTCGCTTAAACAGATTTAAGCAAATTCGGGGCGCGCGCCGTGTTGGCTGGGCGCCTTTTTCTGACGGTTGGGAAACATGCGTTCACCCCAATGTGCGTCCAAACCCAGCATAGGACCGCCCTATGAATCGCTATCCCCTGTGGAAATATCTGGTCATGATCGCAGCGATTGTGATCGGCCTGTTCTACACCCTGCCCAACGTCTTCCCGCAAGTGCCTGCGGTGCAAGTGTCCACCAACAAGCCCTCGGTGCGCCTCGATGCCGCGCTGCTTGACCGCGTTGAAAAAACGCTCAAAGCCGCAAACCTCGCCGTCACCACATCCGGGCTCGATCCCACCAATGGCGTGCATGTGCGCTTTGCCAGTGGCGACGGCAAGTCACAGCTGGCGGCCAAAGACGCACTGCTTAAAGACCTGAACAACGGTGTGGCCGACGGTACCGGTAACTACATCGTCGCCCTGACTAACGAGTCGACCACGCCGCGCTGGATGCAGGAGATCAACGCCAAACCGATGGCGCTGGGGCTTGATCTTCGCGGCGGCGTTCACTTTTTGATGCAGGTGGACATGAAGGGCGCGCTTGATCGCGCCGCGGAGCGTTCTGCGTCAGACATTCGTTCGTTGATGCGCGAGAAAAAGATTCAGTACGGCGGCGTCGATAAAGCGGGCGAAACCATCGCGGTGAAATTCAGCGACCCGGTTGAACGCGAAAAAGCGGCAAAGGAAATCGCCACCAGCAACGCTGATTTGTTGATTAAAGAAGACGGCGCTGCGGCCGATTTGCGCCTGGTGATTACGCTGAAGGAAGACGCGAAGAGGAAGCTTGCCGACGCAGCCATTGAGCAAAATCAGAAGGTGCTTGGCAACCGGATTAACGCACTCGGCCTGACCGAACCCATCATTCAAAAGCAGGGCTCAGACCGCATCGTCATCCAGGTGCCCGGCGCATCAGATCCGGCGCGGTTGAAGGACGTGATCGGTCGCACAGGCACATTAGAGCTGCGCATGGTCGAGGCCGACAACAGCAAGAACAGCGCCGCGCTGCAAGCCGCGCAGAACGGCAATGTGCCGTTCGGCACCGAATTGCTGGTTGACCGGTCAGGCGAGCAAATTCTGGTCAAAAAGCAATTCATCATCACCGGCGAGCGCATCAACGGCGCCGAGCCCTCTTTCGACGGGCAAAGCAATCAGCCCATTGTGCGCATCAATACCGACAGCCAGGGCGCTCGTATTTTGCGTGAAGTCACTGCCGCAAACGTCGGCAACCGCATGGCCATTGTGCTGATCGAAAAAGGCAAACCCGAGGTCATCACAGCACCCACGATTCAAAGCGAATTGGGCAGCAACTTCCAGATTACCGGGAGGATGAGCACACGCGAAACCAGCGACATCGCGCTGTTGATTCGTTCCGGCTCCATCGCCGCGCCGATGGAAATTATCGAGGAGCGCACCGTCGGCCCGAGCCTCGGTGCCGAGAACATTGAGCGCGGCTTCAACTCCGTGACCTGGGGCTTCGTTGCGCTGGCAGCATTCATCTGCGTTTACTACGCGGTGATGGGCCTGATCTCTACGCTCGCGCTGACCGTTAACCTCCTGCTGCTGATCGCGATTTTGTCGATGTTGCAGGCGACGTTAACGCTGCCCGGAATCGCCGCCATCGCGTTGACGCTGGGTATGGCCATTGACGCCAACGTGCTGATCAACGAACGCATTCGCGAAGAGCTGCGTGGTGGCCTGAAACCGCAGGAGGCAATCTCGGCGGGTTTTGAGCATGCATGGGCAACGATTCTCGACTCGAACATCACCACCCTGATCGCCGGGCTGGCGCTGTTCACGTTCGGCTCAGGGCCGATCAAGGGCTTTGCAGTGGTGCACTGCCTCGGCATTCTTACGTCGATGTTCTCGGCGGTGTTTTTCTCGCGCGGTATCGTGAATCTGATCTACGGCAGCAAAAAGAAACTCGAGAAAATCTCCATCGGAACCATTTGGCGGCCCAACGAGGGCGCGTCCGATGCGGCGGGTGTGCAGGGCGTCGCCAGAGACGCGCCAACCACAATGGACAACGCGGATACGCCCGCGCTCG
>JAYVNO010000196.1:0-11673 GCA_043758415.1 Burkholderiales bacterium | reverse complement strand
AATTAGAAAAAGAGAAACACATGGCACTCCTTCCCCTCATGAAACTCCGCGGCGCTGGCCTGCATGTTGGCATCGTTACTGCGCGCTTTAACGCGCCGATTTGCGAAAAACTGCTCACGGGCGCAAAAAAAGCGCTCGCCGATATGGGGGTTGACGCGAACGACATTGCGGAGGTCACTGTGCCCGGTGCGCTGGAAATTCCATTCGCGTTGCAGGCGTTCGGCGCGACCGAACACTTCGATGCGCTGGTGGCACTAGGCTGCATCATCAAGGGCGAAACCTATCATTTTGAAATCGTCTGCAATGAATCCGCTGCGGGCATCTCGCGCGTGGGGCTCGATCACGATATCGCCATCGGCAACGGTGTGCTCACCAGTTACACCGACGATCAAGCCGTCGCCCGTGCTGAGCAAAAAGGTTACGAGGCAGCGCAAGCAGCCGTTGAAATGGCGCTGCTGCAAGAGTGGACGCACGCGAATTTCGGCGAAGCGTAGACCTGTAGGAGCGGCTTGCCGCGACCAACGATTTAGATAAACCTGTCGCGGCAAGCCGCTCCTACAAAAACAAAAGACCGCATGACCGATTCTGAAGTCCCCACCGTCGCCGCTCCGCCCAAAGCCAAGCCAAAATCCGCTCGCCGTTGGGCGCGTGAATTTGCATTGCAAGGACTCTATGAGTTTTATGTGGCTGGCCATGATCCCGCATCAATTCGTTTGGGCGCCGAAAAGCAAGACGACTTCAAGCGCGCCGACAAAGAGTTTTTTCGCGAGATGTGGCGCGGGCTAACGCAGGACTGGGAGCCGCTGGTGGCGCTGGTGCAGCCGCACATTGATCGTCCGTTCGCGCAGGTGAGCCCGATTGAGCGTAGCGTGATTTTGATCGGCGCGTGGGAGTTGAAAAATCGCCTTGATATTCCGTATCGGGTGGCGATCAACGAGTCCGTCGAGCTGGCTAAAAGTTTCGGCGGAACAGACGGTCACAAATGGGTGAATGGCGTACTCGATAAGTTGGCACCGTTGCTGCGTGCCGACGAGGTTGCTGCGGGTCCGCGTTCGCGTTTGAAACCGGCGAAATAGCGCTCGTTTCGCAACGTGACAAGCGCAACCGCTTTTTATTCAAATGGCCATTCCATTGGGCTGGGAGCGGCATTAAGCAAATTATCGACTTATGGCGAAATAGGCGGCTATGCCCAGTTTAAACGGGCCTTTCAGAAAAAAGCTGATCATAGATTTTTCGCCCAAACGCGAGTGTGCGTGTGACCGAATTCGAACTCATCGCCCGCTATTTCACGCGCCTTAATCCTTCAGCGTTGCTCGGCAATGGTGACGACTGCGCAGTCGTCGCCCCGAGCGCTGGCAACGCGTTTGCCGTCACCACCGACACCCTGATTGAAGGCCGCCATTTCCTGCCAACGCTTGATCCGTTCAAGCTCGGCCGACGCGTGGTCAACGTCAACTTCAGCGATCTTGCCGCGACGGGCGCGCTTCCGCGCTACGCCTTGCTGTCGCTCACGTTGCCGCAGATTGATGAGGGCTGGATTTCGCGATTGAGTCAAGGCCTGTGGTCGGTGCTCGACGAATACGGCGTCGAACTGATTGGCGGCAACACAACCCAAGGGCCGCTGGCGATTGCCATGACCGCGCTCGGGGAGTTGCCACCCAGCGCTGCTTTGAAGCGCTCAGGCGCATGCGTTGGCGACGAGCTGTGGGTCAGCGGCACCCTGGGCGACGCGGGGTGGGCCATGTATGCACTGACGGGTGCCAAGATTGAGGCCACACCCGAGCAAATTGCCAAATATGAAAGCCCCGAAGCGCGCGTCTCGCTGGGTCTTGCGCTGCGCGGCATCGCGACCAGTTGCATCGATATTTCGGATGGATTGTTAAGCGAGGCGAAGCACATTGCAACCGCATCAAACGTGTCGATTGAAATTGATATTGCGACGATCCCGACTGGGCTGAAACACGTGTCTCGGCAGTCGATGTGGGACTTGGCAAAAACGGTCACACCCATGACTGCCGATGCTGTGGATACACAGTTCTGGCCCGTCGTGCTCGAACACTTGGGTCAGCATTGCCTGCTATCAACCGGTGACGCCTACGAGCTGCTATTCACCGCTCCACGCAGCCTGCACGACGCAATTGCAGCGATCCTGAAGCGCGAGAACCTTCTCGGCGCGTGCATCGGGCGCGTGAACGCATCGGACGCAACGAACCCTGTGCGTGTGCTCGATGCACAATCACGCGTGATGGACATTGAAGTCAAAGGCTGGGATCATTTCGCATGAGTGACATTGCGCTGGCTTCTTCGTTGCCGATAAAACCCACCTGGCGCTTCATGCTGTCGCATCCGGCGCATGTGATTTCGCTCGGCTTCGGCAGCGGTCTCGCGCCGTTCGCACCGGGTACGTTTGGTACGTTGCTCGGCTGGTTTGCAACGCGATGGTTGCATCCGATGCTCGGGGATGAGTTGTTCTTCATCGGCCTAGCGTTCGCGCTCATCATCGGTACTTGGGCTGCGGGCGTCACCGGGCGTGCGCTGGGCGCGAGTGATCATGGATCGATTGTGTGGGATGAGGTCGTCGCGATGGCCCTGATCACTGCGTTGCTGCCCGGCGCGATGTGGAAACAAGCGTGGGCGTTCCTGCTGTTTCGATTGCTGGACATTCGCAAACCGGGCCCGATTGGCTGGGCAGATCGTAACGTCAAAGGCGCGTTCGGCGTGATGCTTGACGACCTGATTGCAGCGGCGATGACGTTGTTTATTGTTGCGTTTTGGATTCGCTTGCTATGAACGCGCTGTTCGGTGAATGGCTCAAACTCGCGCAACATATCGGTAAAGTATGTGTTGCGGAAAAGCGCATCATCGTCGGTGCCGAAAGTTGTACCGGTGGCCTGATCGCAGCCGTGCTCACCAGCGTCAGCGGTTCATCGGCCTGGGTGGATCGCGGGTTTGTGACGTACAGCAACGAAGCGAAAATGGAGATGCTGGGCGTTTCCTCGACGACACTCGATGCGTTCGGTGCGGCAAGCGTTGAGACTGCGCGCGAAATGGCGATCGGCGCGCTAAAAGCCAGCCGCGCCACGATGGCGTATTCGGTCACTGGCGTGGCAGGGCCAACGGGCGGAACGACCGCCAAACCTGTTGGCATGGTGTGCTTCGGCTTTGCAACTTCCGAAGGCGTCAAATCATTCACGCATCACTTCAAAGGCGACCGCAGCGCGGTTCGAGAGCAGAGCGTGAATTTCGTACTTAGCGAACTCGCTCACGTCGCATAGGGTGCGCTCTGCGCTCTGCGCACCACGCGTTTCGCAAGCAACATGATGGTGCGCAGAGCGCACCCTATAAACTCCAATATCCGCCTTCTGCCGTTTAATTCCCGCCCATGAAGTGCCCGTTCTGCGGCTCCCTTGAAACGCAAGTGATCGACTCGCGCGTGTCCGAGACGGGCGACGCGATTCGTCGTCGCCGCAAATGCATGGCCTGCGACAAGCGCTTTACTACGTTTGAGACGGTCGAAATGCGCATGCCGCAGGTGATCAAGGGCAACAGCACGCGCATCGATTTCAACGTCGAAAAAATTCGCACCGGCTTTAATCGCGCGCTGCATAAACGCTTTGTGCCGACTGAATTCGTTGATCAGGCGATTGCCCGAATCGTCGCCAATATTCACAGCCTGGGTGAGCGCGAAATTCCGTCGCGCAGCATTGGCGAGATGGTGATGGCGGAGCTCTACAAGCTCGACAAAGTGGCCTACATTCGCTTCGCATCGGTTTACAAATCGTTTCAGGACGTCGAAGACTTTCGATCTGCGCTGCACGAGGTGGATCGCCCAAGCACCCCGAAAAAACCTGCCGTGAAGAAGCCCAAAAGTGCGCCTTAGCACTCAACTACGTGTTTAGCCTCGCAGATGAGACGTTCATGCGTCGCGCGCTCGAACTGGCAACGATGGCGATGAATCACGCCACGCCGAACCCGCGCGTAGGTTGCGTGCTGGTGCGCGACGGCGCGATTATTGCTGAGGGATTCACGCAGCGTCCGGGCGAGCCGCATGCCGAAGCGCATGCGATTAAAAACGCGAGATCAAAAGGTATCAATCTCGACGCAGCAATGGCCTACGTCACGCTCGAACCGTGCAACCATTTTGGAAAAACGCCACCGTGCACAGAAGCGCTAATCAGTGCAGGCGTGACCCGTGTTTTCGCCGCAATGGAAGATCCCAATCCGATGGTGAGCGGCAGCGGTCTCGCGCGTCTGCGTGAGGCAGGCGTGGACGTGCGCGTGGGCCTGCTGTCGCACGACGCGCTGGAATTGAATATCGGCTTCGTCAAACGTATAACCACTGGCCTGCCGTGGGTGCGCGCCAAAGTAGCGGCGAGTATGGATGGCCGCACCGGCCTGTCGAATGGCGAATCAAAATGGATCACCGGCAATGAGGCGCGGCACGACGGTCACCGTTGGCGCGCGCGGGCCTGTGCCATCTTGACGGGCAGCGGAACGGTCAAGCATGATGACCCGCAAATGACCGTGCGCGGCGTGGAAACCGTCCTCGCGCTGCGGCAGCCGATGCGCATCGTGTTCGATCACATGGGTGAGTTGAGTCCGACCGCGAAAGTGTTGCAGGACGGCGCACTCGTCTACTGCGCTGATCGTGTGCCGGCTGATTTGGCGAGCAACGTGGAAGTGGTGCAACTGCCTGACGCAGCGCACCCTGGCAAGATAGATTTAGCGGCGGCATTACAGGACATTGGCGCGCGCGGCGTGAACGAACTGCACCTTGAGGCAGGTGCCCGCTTGACCGGGCCGATGGTCGCGGCAGGGCTGGTCGATGAGCTTTTAATCTATCTCGCACCCAAGTTACTCGGGCGCGACGCACGCGAAATGTTTTCGTTCAGTGAGCCCGGAAAACTGGCTGACGCGATGCAGTTTGATCTGCATGACGTGACCCGAATGGGCGACGATATTCGCGTGATGATGCGGGCGAAGTAAGCCTATACAAGCAGGAGAAATATGTTCACAGGCATCATCACCGGCCTTGGCCGAATTACCGCACACGAACCGATTGGCGACGGTCAACGCATCACCGTTGCCTGCGGCGACTGGCCGCTGGACGACATTGCGATTGGTGACTCCATTTCGCACTCCGGATGTTGCCTGACCATCGTCGAAAAAGGCGCGGGCGTGTTGCGCTCCGACGTGACGGCGCATTCGCTGGGAATCATTGCAGGGCTAGGTATCGGCGCGCTAGTCAATCTTGAAAAGTCGCTCACACTCGCCGACAAACTGGGCGGTCATCTGGTCACGGGCCACGTCGATGCAACGGGCTTGATTACACAGTGGAACAACATCGCCGAGAGCTGGTTGATGGAAGTCGAAGTGCCTGCCCATCTCGGCAAGTTCATCGCACAAAAAGGCTCAATCACCGTCAACGGCGTGAGCCTCACTGTGAACAAAGTCGAAGACGTGGCCACCGGAACGCGCTTTCAGGTCAACGTGATTCCGCACACGTTTCAAGTCACCAATTTCGCACAATTGGCACAAGATCATCGCGTCAATATTGAAATCGATACTATCGCGCGCTACGTCGAGCGAATGACGTCTTCAGTTCGCTGAACCGCAGGAAAATGGGGACAAAAAAGAGCCGCAAAGCGGCTCTCTTTCGTAACAATGGGAGCAATGACGCGAACGCTTAGTTCGGCGACACGCCCAGTGCTTTCACGGTGTCGATATTAATTACGCGGCCGTCATCAACCGGCAGACGCTTGGACGTCTGGTAAGCGGCAACGGCGGTCATCATCGATGCCTTGATGCGACCATCGATTGCGCCTGGATCAAAGCCTGCGGTCTTGAGCGCGGTTTGGAGTTCGCGGATCTTGGTGGCCGTAGCGTTCGATTCGCACAACACAGCGCGGCGCTCTACGCGACCATCAGCAACTTTAAGTTGCGTCGAGAGGGTCTCGTAGACCGCAGGCACTTCGATCTCGCGCGTCGCTGCGGCGCGAGCAATCACCTGGCGAGCTTCAGTTTTGAACACCGCTGGAACTAATTCTTCACGCACTGCCGCCGGCTTGTCGACAATCTGGCGAGCCTCAGTCTTGTAGATTGCGGCAATCACTTCTTCGCGGAACGATGCGGGTTTGTCGACGACTTGCCGCGATTCGGTCTTGTAAACCGCAGCGATTGCTTCCTCACGGAAAGATGCTGGCTTGTCAAGCACTTGACGCGACTCGGTCTTGTACACCGCAGGCGCCAATTCTTCCCGGAACGAAGCTGGCGTATCCACCACTTGCCTGGATACCTGCTGCATGACCGCTGGCACCGCAATACGGTGGGTCGACGCTGGTGTGTCTTCCACACGCCGTGTCACCGTGCGGTATTCGGCCGGTACCACGATTTCGCGTGAGCTTGGCGCGCGGTCGATGACTTCACGGGTGACCGTACGGAAGGTCGCGGTAATCACCACTTCTTCCGTGCGGGCTGGCGTGGTCACTACACGAGTCTTCACGGGCTTGAACGTGGCCGGTACTTCAAACGTCCGTACCGTCGCTGCACGATCAATGGCTTGACGTGTTTCGGTCTTGTAGACTGCGGCGACTTTCACCTCTCGCACGTAACCTTCGATTCCGGAGGCTGCACCTGCCGTGTTCTTGGCGGTAGCGGCTGAGACACCTGCTGCTGCGCCGCGTGAAGCGGAGCCTGTGGTGGCTGCGCGGGAACCCCCCGCAGCCAAACCCACACCGGCGGATACCGAGCCCTGCCAGCCGTCGATGGACGCGGCGCGAAGGATGCGGTCACCATTTGGCGCTGCGACCAGATCACCCTTGTCGTCAAACTTGTAACCACCGGCCCGTAGCCTGTCAACATCGATTTCTTGACGCGTCACTGTCTGCATGGTGCCAGGAATATCAACCGAACGCGTGATTGCGGCACGGTCAAGCACCTGGCGTGACACGTCAGAATATTGCGCCGGAATTTCCACTTCGCGCACGCCGGCCGCGGTCTTCAGCACCTGGCGCGAAATGGTCTGATACTGCTCAGGGATTTCAACCAGGCAGTAAACCTCATCATCGGCACCAATTTGTGCGTTCGACGTGATCAATGCGCTTTGCGCGGCCGTGGTGCCGGCACGGGTGGTGCCGTAGCTCGCGTTGCTGGTCGTGGTGTCTACTTTTGCGCCATCAACTTTGCCATCCGCGCCGACGGTGAAACCGCTAGCTGGACGAACGTTGATGGCCTTGCTAATCCAGCTGCTGCCCTTTTTCCACTCGCGGGTGGCGTCAGACACTTTGAGCCGCTCGGTGATCGTTTCGAACACGGCGGGGACGGTTTCCAGACGCTTGCTGGCTTCGCGCACCAACATGCGCTCGGTGACCGTTTTGTAGGTTGCTGGCACGACCTCCAGACGCGTGCTGGCGGCGGACGCCTGCACTTGCTGGCTGACCGTGCGCAGGGGAATCTGAATAGGTTCATAACGAAGCGATTCCGGGGTCACCAGAACGCTCTCGGTCACGGCGCGGAACGTCGGCGCGGTGGTTTCGGTACGCGTCGTGGCCGGTTTGTCGATGACGGTTTCTTCAACTTCGCCATAAACCGCCGGGATCACTTTGAACTCCTTGCGCTCAGGCGTCACCATGACTTGCTCGGACGCGGTTTTGAAGGAGCCTGCAACGACTTCGATGCGCTTGCTTTCAGACTTGGTCAAAACCTGCTCGGTCACGGTTTTGTAGGTCGCTGCAATCGGCTCTTCGCGGAAGGTCTCGGGTTTGACCACGATAGTCTCGCTGACCGTTTTGAACGTCGCGGGCACCGGAATCTGGCGCCTGAATTCAGGGCTGACGAGGATTTGCTCGGTGACCGCCTTGAACGTGGCCGGTACCGGGATGAAACGCTTGGATTCAGGCTGCACGAGAACCTGCTCGCTGACCGTCTTGTAGGTGGCAGGAACTGGAATCTGGCGCCTGGTTTCAGGCGATACCAGTACTTGTTCCGTAACCGTTTTCATCGTTGCCGCAATCGGGACGAAGCGCTTGGTCTCGGGCTGTACCAGCACCTGCTCGGTTACGGTACGCGTTGTGGCTGGAATCACTTCAAAGCGCTTGGTCGCGGGAACCTTGACTACCTGTTCGGTCTTGGTTTCAAAGCGTGGACCAATGACGATGTTGGCGAAGCAGTCGCTGCTGCCTGTGAGCACGGTAATGGGACGTGGGAAGTTGTCACCAAAATTGTTGTCGCACTTCTGCATCGTGACGCGGATGACCCTGCCGGCCGCGTTCGAATACAAATTGACCGGCATGTCCGGGCTGTACGGAACAAATTTGCCGATGAGCGGTGCGCTTACCCCGTCGCGCCCACCAGATCGGCCAACACCCAAATCGCACGCCCCCTGGCTGTACTGAACGCCTGCGTCGCTCAGTTTTCCTTGCCTCGCCATCGCGCTGCAACGGTGGGTGGTCGGTGAAGGGTTCGTAGAATTTCGCCGTGTCGGCGGTGACGGCGGCGTCGCATTCGGCAGCGGTTGCATAGCCGACGTTGCCGTGCCGATCCGTGGCTGCCAGCACTGGCGTCGCGAAGATGAAGGTGGTCCCGAATAACGCTAATGACAGCGTTCGGTTGATGGTTTCCCTGTGGCTCATTTTGAAATTCCTATTACTTGGATTTGCGTGGGGGGTGGCAAGTGTTCTTTTTCCGAGCCAAAATTCTCTACGCTTGTGAGCCGTGCGTCCGCATTGCACGAGGCAAATAGTGTAGGAATCTCCTGAAAGGCGCGCTGAATCAGAACATTCCGTGCGATTCACCGTGAACTTGCGGCGTCAGGGGGGCGGTGTGAGCGCTCACGAAACACAACGCGTCGTGCGCGGACTTCAGCAATCGCGACGCCATCGGGAAAAATGTTCCTAAAATGAGCTTCCTTATCCGTTTGTAGTGCTCCACAATGCAAGTGCCCAAGTCCGCTAAAGCTACTTTCAACTGGAGCGACCCGCTCCTTCTCGACCAGCAACTGACTGAAGACGAGCGCATGATTCGCGATGCGTCGGCGCAGTACGCGCAGGACAAATTGCTGCCGCGTGTGGTCGAAGCGTTTCGCAATGAGTACACCGACCCAGCGATTTTTCGCGAGATGGGCGCGCTCGGTTTGCTCGGGCCGACCATTCCTGAGCAGTATGGCGGCGCGGGCTTGAACTACGTCGCGTACGGGCTGATCGCGCGCGAAATCGAGCGCGTCGATTCGGGTTATCGCTCGATGATGAGCGTGCAGAGTTCGCTGGTCATGGTGCCGATCAATGAGTTTGGCAGCGAGGCGCAAAAGCAAAAATATTTGCCGAAACTGGCCACCGGCGAGTGGGTCGGTTGCTTCGGTTTGACTGAGCCGAATGCGGGCTCGGATCCGGCCAGCATGAGCACGCGTGCGAAGTCTGTGCCGGGTGGTTTCTCGGTGTCGGGCGCGAAGATGTGGATATCGAATTCGCCGTTTGCCGATGTGTTTGTGGTGTGGGCGAAGAACGACGAAGGCCGCATTCGCGGCTATATCCTTGAAAAGGGTATGAAGGGTTTGTCTGCACCTGCGATCAAGGGCAAGATTGGCTTGCGCGCGTCGACGACGGGCGAAATTGTCATGGACGGCGTGTTCGTGCCAGCCGAGAATGAGCTGCCGAATGTAGAGGGCTTGAAGGGCCCGTTCACCTGCCTGAATTCAGCGCGTTATGGCATCGCGTGGGGCGCGCTCGGCGCGGCTGAGGATTGCTGGTTTCGTGCGCGGCAATACGTGATGGATCGCCAGCAGTTTGGTCGTCCGCTCGCGGCAAATCAGCTGATCCAGAAGAAGCTGGCTGACATGCAAACCGAAATCACGATGGGCCTGCAAGGCTGTCTGCGCCTGGGTCGCATGAAAGATGAGGGCACCGATTCAGTCGAAATCACCAGCATCATGAAGAGGAACAGTTGCGGCAAAGCGCTTGACATTGCGCGTGTTGCCCGCGACATGCTGGGCGGCAATGGTGTGAGCGACGAATACGGCGTGATGCGTCACATGGTCAACCTCGAAGTGGTGAACACGTACGAAGGCACGCATGACATTCACGCGCTGATTTTGGGTCGCGCGCAGACCGGGATTCAGGCGTTTCAGTAAGGCCGATTGCTTGCAATGCAGCTCTACAACTACTACCGCTCGTCCGCCGCGTACCGCGTCCGCATTGCCCTTAATTTGAAGGGCCTGAAGTGGGCGCATGTCGGCGTGCATTTGTTGAAAGGGCAGCAGCGCGCTGATGCGTATCTCGCAATCAATCCAGCGGGGTTGGTGCCCACGTTTGTGGACGATGACGGCGCCGTGCTCACGCAGTCGCTGGCGATCATTGAATATCTGGACGAGGTGAAAGCGGGCACCACGCCGATGCTGCCTGCACACGCGCTAGACCGCGCTTATGTGCGTGCGCTGTCGCTGTCGCTCGCGTGTGATGCGCATCCGTTGAACAATGCGCGCGTGCTGAACTATTTGTCGAATGTGTTGAACGTCACACCAGAGCAAAAAGACGCGTGGATTGCGCACTGGATCACGACCGGGCTGGCGGCGTTTGAGCAGATGCTTGCGCAGTCGGACAAGAGCGGGCAGTTTTGCTTTGACGACATGCCGACGATGGCCGATTGCGTGTTGGTGCCGCAGGTTTTTTCGGCGCGGCGGTTCAATGTAGATATTTCAAAATATCCGCGCGTTGCCGCGATTGATGCGCTGTGCAACACGCTGCCCGCCTTCATCAGCGCACACCCGAAAAACCAGGCGGATTTCAGTCCTTGAGTGATTTTTCGACGTTCAACTTTTACGCGAAAGCGTTGTTGCCTCGGGGCTAGGGCCTATTTTTTCCATAAGTCGACTTTTAACGGTTTATCCGTCTTTGCCCAGATTGAATGGGCGTTTCAGCGCGTAGCTGATAGACTCAAACCATGTCCGAATCATCGCAAATTTCTGCCCCGGCCAACGTGCTCGACGCGCTCGCGTTCGATGCCAACGGCCTCATCCCGGCCATCGCGCAGGACGCTGTGACCCACGAGATTTTGATGGTCGCGTGGATGGATCGCGCGGCGTTTTTGCGCA
This sequence comes from Burkholderiales bacterium, assembly GCA_043758415.1. Classification (GTDB taxonomy): domain Bacteria; phylum Pseudomonadota; class Gammaproteobacteria; order Burkholderiales; family Casimicrobiaceae; genus Casimicrobium. The sequence goes on along the minus strand of JAYVNO010000196.1, from coordinate 590 downwards.
CGCTCGCCACGGGTAAAGCCTGTTATTACTCGCGCTCCCGAAAATCAGCGTGGATGAAGGGCGAATCGTCCGGTCACCTGCAAATCCTGCGCGAGGTGCGTATCGATTGCGACGGCGATGTAGTGCTGCTCAAAGTCGATCAATTGGGCGGAATCAGTTGTCACACTGGTAGACGAAACTGCTTTTTCCGCAAACTGGCGAACGGCGCATGGGTGACGGAATTCGAGCCGATCAAGTCCGAAACGGAGATCTACGGTGAGCGCTGAACACGCCCCCGTTTTTGCACGGTTGGCGCACACGTTTGCGTTGCGCAAGGACGCGGATCCCGCGAGTTCGTACGTCGCTAAACTGCTGGCCAACGCGCCGGATGCCGCGCTCAAAAAAGTGGGCGAAGAAGCGGCTGAATTCATCATGGCGTGCAAGGATCGTGAGGCCATGGTCTCCGACGACGCGAGCGCTAAAGTAATCGGCGAGGCGGCAGACGTGTGGTTTCACATGCTTGTCGCACTGTCGCGCTACGATGTATCGGGCGACGATGTGGTTGCAGAACTCGCGAGGCGTGAGGGAATATCCGGCATTGAAGAGAAGGC
>JAYVNO010000195.1:0-11763 GCA_043758415.1 Burkholderiales bacterium | reverse complement strand
AACACCACCAACCACCACAGCGGCGTGCCTAAGTTCGCCGCAATCATCAACGCGAATGATGCGGCGAGCAACAGCAAACCAATGCTGACCAGCCGATGCGTCGGCTGCCGGTCGGCCAGACGCCCGACAAAGGCAATGGTGATTGCCAGCACCAGCCCAGCGGGCAGCAGAATAGTGCCGACATACGACGCCGAAAGTACCAGTCCGCGCTGCATGAAAACCGGCAGCAAATACGTTGAACCAAACAACGCGGTGCCGTAGATGAACGCGACGATGCTGCCCATCATGAACTGACGATAGCGAAACAAATCAAAGTTCATCAGCGGCGCGACCTGATCCTGCACGCCGTCCGCGAGGAACTGCAACAAGCGCTTGCCGACGCGGCGCTGCCACATCACAAACGCGACGAGCGCGACGGCAGACACAATGAGCAACGTGGTCGCGGTGAACGCTGTTCCGCTGTGCAATTCAACCAATCCGTTGAGCAGGCACAGCGTGCTCACACTCGCCATCAGCAACCCAATCCAATCCAACGGCGCGCCGTTACGGTTGGCGGCAGCGCCACCGGGTGCTGTGACCGGCACGAACTTGTACGCCAGCCAAATCGAGGCCACACAAAACGGCACCACCATAAAAAATATCGAGCGCCAACCAAACAAATCGACCAGCACGCCGCCGATACTCGGCCCGATGGCCGGTGCCAGCACCACGCCCATGCCGAACAAACCACTGGCGCGGCCCTGCTCGTTCTGCTCAAACGCGCGCAAAATGATGATCGCCGGAATCGGCTGCACCACGCCAGCGGCCAACCCCTCCGCCACGCGCGCTGCGAGCACCAGCCCGTATTCGTTCGACGCGCCGCCCGCAATGCCGCCGATCATCAGCAACCACATGCAACCGAGATAAGTTTGCCGATAGCCGTAGCGCGACAACAACCACGGCGTGGTCAGCATCGACACGGTCATTGCCACCATAAAACCGGAGCTGACCCACTGCGCGCGCTCCTGCCCCAGCGTGAAATGCTGGCTCATGTCCGGGATCGCAACGTTGACGATGGTCGACGACATGATCGAGGCCATCGTGCCGACCATCACCGCCAGCAGCAAATACCAGCGATGCTTGGCCCCGTAGCGCGCCTGAAGCGCGGCAAGCGTGCCGGGGAGTGCGGTGGGGCTGGCGTCAGTCATACCTTTAGTTTACGGCGTGGCCTTGTAGAAGCGCCCTTCGTCAAGCTCAGGACTAAAGGCCTTGCCGCGACCTCTGCCCGCACAAATGGGTCGCGGCAAGCCGCTCCTACAGCGCGCATCGGTAAGCCGCCTAAAATTGCGGTTTTGCTGTACTCTGGATATCGCTGTCACATGATTCCTGAAATCGGTCACTTTTCTTTGATCCTCGCCTTTTTTGTGGCGCTTACCAGTGCAGGCGTGGCGGGCATTGCCAACTTGCGGCGCGGCGTAGCGATGGCAGATTTCGCGCGTAGCACCACGTTGGCGATGTTCGGCTTGGTCGTGCTCTCCTTTGCTTGTTTGATGACGGCATTTACGCAGGGCGATTTCAGCGTAGTCAACGTCGCAACCAATTCCAATTCGTTGTTGCCGATGCAGTATCGAGTGTCAGCGACGTGGGGCTCGCACGAAGGTTCGATGTTGTTGTGGGTGTTGATGTTGACCGGCTGGAGCGCGGCTGTCGCGTTGTTTTCCAAGCAATTGCCGGACGTTTTGGTAACCCGTGTGCTCGTGGTATTGGCGAGCATCACGGCGGTGTTCATTGCGTTCACGTTGCTCACTTCCAATCCGTTTGAACGCCTGATACCAGCCGCGGCCGAAGGTCGCGATTTGAATCCTTTGCTGCAAGACGCTGGCATGATTTTTCATCCGCCTTTGCTCTACATGGGCTACGTCGGCATGTCAGTGGTGTTCGCATTTGCCATCGCGGCGCTGTGGGGCGGACGGCTGGATTCGACCTGGGCGCGCTGGAGCCGTCCGTGGACCATTGCCGCGTGGATTTTTCTCACGTTGGGGATCGCGCTTGGCAGCTTCTGGGCCTACTACGAGCTGGGCTGGGGCGGCTGGTGGTTCTGGGATCCGGTGGAGAACGCGTCGTTCATGCCGTGGCTGGTCGGCACCGCGCTGATTCATTCGCTAGCGGTGACCGAGAAACGCGGTGCATTTAAGGCGTGGACGGTGTTGCTGGCGATTGCTGCGTTCTCGCTGTCGCTGCTTGGCACGTTCCTCGTGCGATCCGGCGTGCTCACCAGCGTGCATGCCTTCGCCACGGATCCGAAACGTGGCGTGTTCATCCTTGCGTTTTTGGTGGTGATCATTGGTGGTTCGTTGACGCTTTACGCATTCCGCGCACCGAAGGTGAACGATGGCGGACGGTTCAGTTTGCTGTCGCGTGAATCGTTTTTGCTGGGCAACAATTTGTTGCTGGTGGTGGCTGCCGGTGCGGTGTTGCTCGGCACCTTGTATCCGCTGTTTGCGGACGCATTCGGCATGGGCAAAGTGAGCGTTGGCCCACCGTATTTTGAGATCGTGTTCGTGCCGCTGATGTTGCCGTTGATCTTTTTAATGGGCATCGGCCCGCTCGCAAGATGGAAAGATGACGAAGGCGAATTGATCGTGCGACGTATGCTGGTGCCTGCGGTCATCGCGGTCGTTGCGTTCGTGTTGTGCGCCACATTGGCGCCACGTTTTTCGCCGCTCGCGAGCGTTGGCGTGGCGTTCGCGGCGTGGCTGTTGTGCGCGATTGTGAATGGCTATCGTGATCGCCTGCGCCATGCGTCCGGAATGGCCAGCACGGCCACCCAATGGAAGCAAATTCCCATCGCGTATCACGGCATGCAGGTCGCGCACTTTGGCATCGTTGCGTTCATCGTGGGCGTGACGGCGGTGAAGGCGTTCGAGCAGGAATATGACGTGGCGCTGACCGTTGGACAGACCAAACAGATTGCAGGTTACGAAGTTAAATTTCTGGGCGTGACCGATGAGGTGGGGCCGAATTACGTCGCGAAGCGCGGCAATTTTGAGTTGTCAAAGTCAGGCAGCGAAACGCGCTTGCTGACGCCTGAACGTCGCGCGTACGTGTCAAACCGAGCGACGCCGATGACTGAGGCGGCGATTGATCGTAGCCTCACGCGTGACCTGTATGTGTCACTCGGCGACGATCTCGGCAACGGTGGCTGGACGGTGCGCGTGCACTACAAACCGTTCGTGAACTGGATATGGCTCGGCTGCGTGATCATGGCGTTGGGCGGGCTGCTCGGTGCGCTGGATCCGCGGTATCGGCGGGCGCGGAAAACTGCAAGCGTTGCATCATCGGCCGCGATAGACGTTCGATGAGTACAAAGCTGTTAACGCGCGCCGTTCTGCCCCCTCTCCCCGGGGGAGAGGGTTGGGGTGAGGGACTTCGCAAACGCGCGGAGCTGGGAACGCAACCTCCCTCACCCCAACCCTCTCCCCGAGGGAGAGGGAGTAGAACCGGTAGCACGTTGATGATGATGGCGCTGTGCTTCGCAGCTCAGCTGCACGCGCAACCCACCCCCGACCCCGCCCTCGAAGCCCGCGTCAAAGCCCTGTCCGCAGAACTGCGCTGTCTCGTCTGCCAAAACCAGACCGTTGAGGACAGCACGGCCCCGGTGGCGCGCGACATGAAAGATCAGGTGCGCACGCAACTCGCAGCGGGCAAGAGCGAGGCGGAAGTTAAGCTTTACATGACAGATCGTTTCGGCGATTTTGTGCTGTACAAACCGCCGCTTAAGGCCACAACGATTGTGTTGTGGGCAGGGCCGTTTATTGCATTGGCGCTGGCCGGGTTACTGCTGATTCGGCAGCTGCGACGCACGTCTGCTGTCGCTACCGCAGCACCGCTCACCGACATTGATCGCGAACGCGCTCGCGCCCTGCTAAACGACGCCGCAAAACCATGAATCCTGCCCTCCTCTTTTTAATCATCGTCGCTGTGATCACGGCGGTCGTTTTGTGGATTGTGTTGCGACCGTTGTTGGCGACGCGCGCCATCAACAGTGGAGCGAACGCCGCAAACGCTAGTGGTCAATCGAACGTCGACGCGCTGCGCATCGAGCTCAGCGAAGCGCGTCGCGACCAGAAGCTAGGCTTGCTGTCGGAAGCTTCCCTCGCTGAGGCCGAGCGTGAACTCGAAACACGCGTGTTAGCGGAGTCGCAGCAGGCTTTGAGCCCGACCGCGCCTCGCTACAAGCGCACGGCGATTGCGCTCGGCGTGTTGTTGCCGATACTCGCCGTGGCCGGTTACGCGGCGGTGGGCAATCCTGCCGCAGTGGTGCCTGAAGTTGCGCGCGCTGCGCCCGCAGCGCCCGTAGCGCAATCGGAAGCTGACAAGCAAATGGACGAGCTGTTCAAGATGGCGGAAGAGCGCCTGAACAAAGAGCCAGCAGATGTCAAAGGCTGGTTGTTGCTGGCGCGCGCGAAGGCGTCGGTCGGCATGTTTGACGGTGCGATGAAGGCTTACGAAAAGGCGGCGGCGCTCGACCCGAAAGACAGCGAAATGTGGTCCGACTATGCCGATTCAGCGGCTGGGATGGCGCAGGGCAAGATGGATGGCAAACCCATCGAACTGATCAACAAATCGCTCGCGCTGGACGGCAAAAACATCAAGGCACTGCTGCTGCGCGGAACGTGGGAAATTCAGAAAAACGATCTCTCCGCTGCCGAAAAATCATTCACGCTCGCCAAATCGGTGTCGGAGCCGAACTCCGGTTTCGCACAGATCGCCGACAACGCGCTGGGCGAGATCGCGTCGCGTCGCGGCGGCGCGCCCGTCACTGCTGCGCCAGCGGCGGCTGGAACGTCGTCGGTGCCGAGCCGTGAGCCCACCCCCGCCGTTGCGACAGATGCGGTGCTGGCGACAGTGACGCTGAAACTGAGCGCAGACGCGCGCAAAGCCGCGCCCGCGAACGCAGCCGTATTTTTGATCGTGCGCGCAGCCGGTGCCGAACGCGGCCCACCTTTGGCGGCTAAAAAGTTGCCACTTGTTGACGTTGACAAACCCATCGTCCTGACCGCCGCCGACGCCATGATCGGCGGCGCAGGTCTCAAACCGGGCGCAGAGGTGGTGTTGCAGGCGCGGCTGTCATTGACTGGGCAACCCATGGCGCAAGCGGGCGATTGGCAGAGCGCGAAAGCGAGCGCTAAATTGCCACGCGCGGCGCTGACTTTAGCGATTGATGAGCCTGTTAAAAACTGACTGAATGCGCTGTGCCGGGTTACGCACACGGTGGCGTCATTCTCGGCGAAGCCGGGAATCCAGAACGTTCGCCGTCGCCATCGCCATCGCAATCGCGTTGAACGACTGCACGGCGTGGTTGAGCGCTCTGGATACCCGCCTTCGGCGAGTATGACGCCAGTTTTGAGGCGCTCGGTTGCATGACCCGTCGCAACAGCTTTCGACTGAAATCCCCATTCTATTTGGGCTTAGAGGGCTAATTCGTCGTAATTCGATAAACGATTAAATGGGCGGCTAGCCCTAAGACCAACGCCGTTTTTGCAGTAAAGCTGTATCCGTTTCGCACCGATTTAGCGCAACCAACAACGCGCCCTGTTTTGGAGCAATAAAAGTGCGTGGCACTAAAAACGCACCAGATTAGCGCGATCAAACCGCCTCCATCGCCCGTCCGCGAAACACGAACGCGAAAAAAAACGCCACCCACTGCCCGCCAACCCACCCCATCTCACTATTTGCCGGGACGTTTCATCCTGTCATCCATCCCGCGCTACCATTGCTGCTGCGTCACCCGTCCGATGGCATGTTTTCTGCATTGAACGGTGCAAAGAATGCAAAAGCGCAACGCGCGGAACCCACCCCGCGCAACAATTTCTTACCGTTCGATCCCACTCATAACTCAAGCCCTAGGAGATACTGGTATGGCAACAGGTGCCGACGTCCTCAAACGAATTAAAGACGAAGATGTGAAATTCGTCGACCTCCGCTTTACCGACTTCCGCGGCAAAGAGCAGCACGTACAAGTGCCGGAAGATCATTTCGACGCAGCCAAATTTACTGAAGGCCACGCTTTCGACGGCTCCTCCATCGCTGGCTGGAAGGGCATCGAAGCCTCAGACATGCTGCTGATGCCGGACCCAAGCACGGCCATCATCGACCCGTTCATCGAAGAAACGACGCTCAACATCACCTGCGATGTGATCGAGCCGTCCACCGGCAAGGGCTACGACCGCGACCCGCGCTCGCTTGCCCGTCGTGCTGAGGCGTACCTCAAATCAAGCGGCATTGGTGATGTAGCGTATTTCGGCCCAGAGCCAGAATTCTTCATTTTCGACTCGGTGGAGTGGAAAACCGACATGTCCGGCAGCTACTCGAAGATCTATTCGGAAGAAGCTGCCTGGGAATCCGACGCAAAACACGAAGGCGGCAACAAAGGCCATCGCCCCACCGTCAAGGGCGGCTATTTCCCGGTGCCTCCGGTCGATCAGTTGCAGGACATCAGGAACGCGATGGTGCTCGCCACCAAAGAAATGGGCGTCCCGGTTGAAGTGTTTCACCACGAAGTAGCCAATGCGGGTCAGTGCGAAATCGGCACCCGCTTTTCATCGCTCGTTCAGCGCGCTGACTGGACGCAGATTCTGAAATACGCAGTCTGGAACACCGCAGCACTCTACGGCAAAACGGCAACCTTCATGCCGAAGCCGATCGTGGGCGACAACGGCTCCGGCATGCACGTTCACCAGTCAATCTGGAAAGACGGCAAAAATCTGTTCGCAGGCAACGGTTACGCGGGCTTGTCGGAAATGGCGCTGTTCTACATCGGCGGCATCATCAAACATGCGCGCGCGCTGAACGCCATCACCAATCCGGGCACCAACTCGTACAAGCGCCTGGTTCCGCACTACGAAGCACCGGTCAAACTCGCTTACTCGGCGCGTAACCGTTCCGCCTCGATCCGTATTCCGTACGTGCAGTCCGACAAGGCGCGCCGTATCGAAGTGCGCTTCCCCGATCCGCTGGCCAACAGCTACCTCGCCTTCTCGGCGATGATGCTGGCCGGTATGGATGGCATCCAGAACAAGATCCATCCGGGCGAGCCGTCCGACAAGAACCTTTACGACCTGTCGCCAGAGGAAGATGCCAAGATCCCGACCGTGTGCTCGTCACTCGATCAGGCGCTGGAATATCTGGACAAAGACCGCGAGTTCTTAACCCGTGGCGGCGTGTTCAGCAACGACATGATTGACGCCTACATCGCACTCAAAATGGAAGAAGTCACGCGTTTCCGCGCCACGACGCATCCCATTGAGTTCGACATGTATTACTCGCTATAACAAGCAAAAGCGGGCACGCGACGGAACCAGTTCCGTTGCAAAGACTCCAAAAGAGGCAGGGAAACCTGCCTTTTTGCATTTTGAGTTGCCGTAACTTCTTGTATTGACTACACTTTGCCGATGATTTCTGTTGTTTTGAACTCTGCCAACCGTATTTTGCGGTGCCGCGCCATTGCGCTGTCGCTTTTTGCAACCGCCGTCGCTTCTGTTTCCGCGCATGCTGAAATCTACAAATACGTCGATCCAGCCACCGGCGCAGTGGAATATACAAACCAGCCTAAAAGGGGCGCGACGCGCATGAACACGAGCGACACGCTGTCGGAAATTCCGACCGGCAATCGCCCGAACAAGGTCGGCTCCAGCGGCACCGCTTCAATGAACGGTCGCACGGTCAACGCGAGCGTTAATGCGAGCGCGGGCACTGCCATCGCATCGGTGGATGCAGGCACGCAGAAAACCCGCGACGGTACGCGTCGACAAGTGCTTGCAGATGAACTTTCAAGCGAAGAAAAATTGCTGGCTGACGCCAAAAGCGGCTACAGCCACGGCAAGCCGCTGCCATTCGCAGATGAGGGCGTCGGCTCACCCAAATACATTGACCGCGTCAAGCAGCTTGAGAAAAGCGTACGTCTACATGAACGTAATGTCGCATCGCTCAAGCAAGAGCTGGCGAACTTGAAGCTGTAGGAGCGGCTCTGCCGCGACCCGCATTTTTGGCGAGTCCAACGTGGTCGCGGCAAAGCCGCTCCTACAAGGCACGTAGCGGTCACGGCTGAAGATTGCGTGACAGATTTATTGCGACGCGCAATCATTTTCCCCACGCTGGTTTGCTTCTTGCTAAAACCGGGCTATGGTTGAAACAGCAGGCCTTGAACTTATCTCAACAGCGGTGCTGTTGCTCGGTCGCGGCTTTCGCATCACCTACGCCAATCCCGCCGCTGAAAATCTGTTAGCGCAATCGCGGCGACAGCTACTCGCCACACGCCTGACCGATCTGTTCCGCGACAGCGAGCGTTTGACGCCCGCACTCGACCTGGCGCTCGCGCACAAAGCGAGCTACACCGAGCAGGAACTGGAATTGCACCTGCACGGCAAGGCCGACGGCGTATCGCGGCTGGTGGTCAATTGCACCGCGAGTTTTCTCGATGCAAGCGACGCCGAAAATTCGCAACTGATCGTTGAATTCCGTCACATTGACCAGCAATTAAAAATCGCGCGCGAAGCCAAAATTGCCGAGCAGAATCAGGCTAATCGCGAACTCATACGGAACCTCGCGCACGAAATCAAGAACCCGCTTGGCGGGTTGCGCGGCGCAGCACAACTGCTCGAAGCTGAGCTGTCGTCGCCGAACTTGGTTGAGTACACGCAGGTCATCATCAGCGAAGCGGATCGCCTGCAAAATCTGGTGAACAAACTGCTCACGCCGCACAAATTACCGCAGTATGCACGCACCGATATTCATCGATTGTTAAATCGCGTATTGCAGCTGCTCACCAACGAGTTCGGAGCTACGCACGCGCTTGAGGCCGATTTCGATGTGAGCCTGCCAGAGCTCGAGTGCGATGGCGAACAGATTACGCAGGTATTGCTCAATATCGCGAGGAACGCCTGCCAGTCGACAGCCAACCAGCGCGATGCGCACGTGAAATTGCGTTCGCGAATCACTCGCCAGGTGGTGCTGGCAAAACGCCGCTATCGCATGGCGCTTGAAATCTCGGTGATTGACAACGGCCCCGGCATTGACCCGGACATTCGCGACCGCATTTTTTATCCGTTATTCACCACCCGCAACGACGGCACCGGTTCCGGGCTGGGACTGTCGATCGCACAAACCTTTATCACCCAACACTGCGGGCTGATCGAAGTGGATTCTGAACCCGGACGCACCCTGTTCCGGGTCATCCTGCCCTTCGCGCACCCCGCAGAACTCCCGTTTGCTCGAACCAGCTCGCACACGTCAGAGGCTGAACGAGCCGAAAGAAGTCATTGATGAAAAATGTCTGGATCGTCGACGATGATCGCTCCATCCGCTGGGTTCTCGAAAAAGCATTGACGCGAGAAGGTCTACCGTACCGAAGCTTCGAGAATGCACGTGAAGTGCAGAATGCGCTTGATGACGAGACGCCGTCGGTGCTGGTCAGTGACGTGCGAATGCCCGGCGAATCGGGTCTGTCGTTGCTGAAAAAAATCAAGGCCGCGCATCCGCAGGTGCCGGTGATTGTGATGACTGCGTTTTCCGACCTGGATACCGCCGTACAGGCGTTTCAGGGCGGCGCGTTTGAGTATTTACCGAAGCCGTTTGATGTCGATCAGGCGCTGGCCTTGATCCGGCGCGCCGTGGCGGTGGCCGAACCGGTGCCCGTAGCGGACGACGTGCCGTCGTCGGGCGAACGCGAAATGCTCGGCAAAGCTGCGGCCATGCAGGACGTGTTCCGCGCCATTGGTCGTTTGTCGCAATCCCATGTAACCGTGCTTATCACCGGCGAATCCGGCACCGGCAAAGAGCTGGTTGCGCGTGCGCTGCACGAGCACAGCCTGCGCAAAGGCAAACCGTTCATCGCGATCAATACGGCGGCGATTCCGAAAGATTTGCTCGAATCGGAACTGTTCGGCCACGAACGCGGCTCGTTCACCGGCGCGCAGGCCACACGTCAAGGCCGCTTCCAGCAGGCCGAAGGCGGCACGTTGTTTTTGGACGAAATCGGTGACATGCCTTCGGATCTGCAAGTGCGATTGTTGCGTGTATTGCAGGACGGTGAGTATTACCGCGTCGGCGGTCAAGCGCCGATGAAATCGAACGTGCGCATCATCGCGGCGACGCATCAGAACCTAGACGAACGCGTGAAGCAAGGCATGTTCCGCGAAGACCTGTTGCATCGCCTGAACGTCGTGCGTTTGCGCCTGCCACCGCTACGCGAGCGTCGCGATGATGTGCCGTTGTTGATGAAACACTTTCTCGGAAAGAGCGCGCAAACGTTGGGCGGCGACATGAAATCGCTGACCCCCGCCGCGATGCAAATCGTGCAGAACTTTGCCTTTCCTGGCAACGTGCGCCAGCTCGAAAACATCTGCCACTGGATTACCGTCATGGCACCGGGTAACACGGTGGACACCGGGGATTTACCACCCGAAGTGCGGGTGCTGTCAGGCATCAGCGAGGGACCTGCGCTGCTCGCAACCGTTGTCGAGTATGTCGCCGTAGCTGCGGCTGCTCCACTGTCGTCCGCTTCGCCGTCTTACGCGCACTCATCCGCACCAGCGCGAGCGCAGCCGCATCGACAATTCACCCATGAACCCGCGTCGCCACAGATGGGTAGCGCTGGCAGCACCCGCACTCATGCGTCTAATAGTGACTGGCAACATGCGCTCGCCGCCACGCTGGCGAGCGCGATACAGCAAGGCGAACGCGCGCCCGGCGAGCGCCTGACCCGCGAATTTGAAGCCACCCTGATTCGCTCTGCACTCACGCAAACTAAAGGCCGTCGTATTGAAGCCAGTGAATGGTTGGGTTGGGGTCGCAACACTCTCACGCGGAAGATTCACGAATTGGGGATGGATGGCGAGGTTTAGCCGCCCCAACGCCTAACGGCGGAAATCGCAACCAGAAAGTGGGCAGTTTAAGTCGCGAGAATTCGGAAAAATTAATCGCTTATTTTTAGTCCAAGGGTTGTTAAGTTGCCCGCTCGCATAGATTCAGTGATCCTCGCAGCAAGAGCACTAATACGTTGTGTGTTTCCAGATGTCGCTGCCGAAGCTACGGCCGTTCCAACCCCGACTGTACTGCACATCTCGTACGAACTAGCCGTACACAACGCTGGCAGGTAGATACTGCCGCGACCGCAGGCGTCACCAGCGGTACACATCGTCTCAAATATCGCGGCTACGGCCTCGCTATTTTTTAATTCGTGACCTCCGGACGCGTCCACGATGCTCCGCGCGAGGCGCTCGCTATTAACTAGCAACCACGCAGACCTTAGTTCTTCGTCCTTAAATAGCGACGTCAACGCATCGAAGTCGGTTCGAGAAAAACCATCACGCAGCGATTTGGCGCTCAACTGCGGCGCGTTTGCCAGTTTCGCCCCCCCCTTCTTGGCTCTATTCAGTAAATCGGCTAGCAAATCGTTGCCGAGCCACTCCGTGTCAATACCGGCGCACTGCAAACGGGCTTGCGCATGTACGGCGGCAATTTCTGCATAATGAGAAGACGGTGTCGACGTGGCTTTTATTGTCTCGTCGATCACGCGCTCTGATCTTCCCCCGATTTGACGGACACTTTTCTATGATTAGAAATCAACGAGTCCGAGATGAATGGAAAGACACAACCGGCGTACGCGCCGGAGTTCAGGCAACAGATTGTTGAGCTGTATGCCAGTGGTCGCGGGCCAGGCGAATTGGCCAAAGAATTTGGCCGCTCCGAGGCCTCGGTGCATGCGTGGGTGAAGAAGGCGGG
>JAYVNO010000194.1:0-3853 GCA_043758415.1 Burkholderiales bacterium | reverse complement strand
CCACGCGATACGCCAAAAATTTGTCCTCATTTGTCGCCTCCGTACAGATTCGATGCATGGTGTTGTGGCTTAATATCTCGTGACGACACTATCTAGGCAAACTTGAGTGGGACAAGTCATTTGACTATAAGGCTGAACGGTCCCGCAGCAAATGACGCTGCTCGTTGATACAAGCGTTTGGTTTTTGGCGCTACGTCGTGATGTCGAAACCACTGAACCTGAGGTACACGAACTCAAGGATGCCCTGTTCGGGTCAGACATTGTGGTCACCACAGGTCTCGTGTTTCAGGAGCTTTTGCAAGGCTTCACTGGTGCCAAGGCGCAGACTCAGATCATCGAACGTTTCGCCGCCTTACCGTTGCTTCAACCGGATAGAGATGATCACGTCGGTGCTGCATCGCTGCGAAACGCGTGTCGCCAAGCAGGTGTTCAGATCGGCACTATTGACGCATTGCTTGCGCAACTCGCCATTCGGCATGATCTGACACTCCTCATTACAGACAAAGACTTCACACAGGCTGCCAAGCACTGCTCGCTTCGCGTCTGGCCCGCGAAAGCACGAGTGAAGCGTTGATGCCTCTCAAGAAACACCTTCCAAGTGATTGCTTTTGGTGAGTGTTTTTTCGCCTGGTTCGCTACTCCATGCGCTGTGCTGGGCGTGTTGCGCCGCCTTGGGTGATTTGAAAGCGCATCGCTTTGCCGTCTTTCACGTCTTCAAACACAATTTCCATCGGCGTGACACGCGCGAAAAACGCGGTCTCTGATTTGCCGAACAGTTCGAACTCACCTTGCCCCGTGGCTTGTGCGAAAAGTTTGCCGTCGCGCAGGCGAATCGTCACGTCAAAATTCGGTTGCAACCGATACGTGCCGACGTATTGCGCCAGCGTTTTTTCGTCCACCGATACGGCAGGCGCGCGCACGGCGGCGAGGTGCTTGAGAGGAATGCTGGGTTCGAGCAGATGCAGCGCGATGTCAGTGACGGGAGCGTTTGAATTGGAGAGTACCGCGACGCCAGATGCGCGCTTGGGGTCGATCCACAGCGAAGAAGCGAAGCCGCCGGTCGTGCCGTCATGGTTGAACACGGTGCGACCATTCATCGGCGCGAGTATCCAGCCGAGCCCCTGCGGATTGATCGGTGCCATGCCGTCGCCATATCGCTTCTGCGCAAGCGCAAACGCGGCCTTGAGCGGCGTGTCAATCGCGCCGCTCGCGGCCTGCGCGTAGCGACCCATGTCGCGCGCGCTCATGATCAGCGCACCGGCCGGCGCGAGTACGTGGAAGCTCCAGTGTTTATGCAGCTTTAGCGTGGCGTCGCGGTCGATGTAGTGGCCGTTGCTAAATCGCGCGAGTTCGCCGCGCTGAATGTCCAAGTACGTCGAGGTGAGCCCGAGCGGCGTCAGCACGCGTTTTTGCAGCAGGTCGGCGTACGAGATGTCGGCGGCGCGCGCGAGCACATAGCCGAGCAGGCCGAAACCGAGGTTGGAATAGGCATACGCTTCGTCGCGTTTTCGGGTGGTTTTGCCGCCGTCAGACTCGACCAGCGTTTCACGATCTTTCAGGTACACGAGCAGTTGTTGCTCGCGGTAATCGACATACGGATCGGCGCGCGTGCTGTTCGGCATGTTGTCGGGGATACGCGCAAGGCCGGAGCGATGCGTGGCCAGATCAATCAGTTGAATAGGGCTGCCTGCGTGATCGCGCAACTTCAAGCCACGCAATCCTTGCGGCAGCCACTTTTCCACGGGATCGTCGAGCTTGACCTCGCCCTTGATCACCATGTCGGCGAGCAGTAGCGCGGTGAACGTTTTGGTGATTGATCCGACCTCAAACAATGTGTCTGGCGTGATGGGTTCGGCCTTGTCCACGCCCATCGCGCCGTGCGTCACGAAGCGCACCTTGTCACCCTCAACAATGACCGCCGCGAGCCCGACGGCCTGGCGGTCGACGTCAATGCGCTGGGTGAGGATTTGCTTGATTTGGGAATCGGTCGGCTGCGCTTGCGCCGTGGCAAAACACACGGCCAAAACGGCGACCAACCAACCGAGACGTGGGTTTGACCGGCGTGAAGCAGGAGATCTCATGATTTCGCGTGGAAGTCGGTGTGATGTTGATGCTAGACCAGCGTTGCCGTTTCGTGGAGGCGCTAGCGACGGACGACGGAAATCGCGGCCTGAATGCGTGAAATCGCGATTTATCTAGATATGGCTTTTTGCTGAAATGGCTGTTGAATATGGGCTAAGAAATAAATTAAGTATAAAGTCGATAAATGACTAAATTATGGTCTTTGCCCTTATTAAATAAGCATCTCAGCATAAAGTTGTAATTGAAAATCGCGCAAACTGTCTTCCTGCAGAGACACAAAAAATCAAGCCTATTCAATGACTTGCATAAATTCAGCGGATGTCGGTCGTCGTCGCCCGACAACGCTGCAAAGAAAGTAGAGCGAATCACCGAACTCGCCAACAATGACGCCGTCATAGAGGACTGAATGCGCAGCACTGTGTGCGCGGCGACAGCAAACGGTCGCTGCCCGCAACCTTGGGGAGGAAGTTTTGAGCATTCACACGGACGCGTCGCGTCGGGCAGCATCAGCGTCCGCTCGTGCCGCGCAATCCATCATGTCGAAACCGACAAGTTTGCAGGGAGCCCCAACATGCTGAAGAACTCTTTTCTCGGTCGCCGCGACGAGACGCCACCGCCCATCAACAATGGCCGCGCCACGCCTGAATCGCCCCGTTACGTACCACAACCCGATGCGCCGCCGTTGTCGGCCGTCGCGGTGTCCGCGCCCCAAGGTAGCACCAGCGCCGCGACCACGTCCGGCGTCATGGCGTCCGGTCGCGCGGCGGTTGAGACGAGGCCCGTCGCTGATTCAGCTCAAGCAATGAATCGCGCCGATCTTGCCCCCGGAGAGCCGCGACTCACCGTCGGCCCGAACATCAAATTGAAGGGCGCCGAAATCAACGATTGCGACACGCTGGTCGTCGAAGGCCATGTCGAAGCGTCGATGGACAGCAAGACACTGGAAATCCTCAAAACCGGCTCGTTCGACGGCACCGTGACCATCGACGTCGCCGAAATTCATGGCAAGTTCTCGGGCAACTTAACCGCTCGCAAAAAGCTCATCGTGCATGCAACCGGCTGGGTGTCGGGCATCGTACGTTACGGCTCGCTCTTGGTGTCCGAAGGCGGCGTGGTCAGCGGCGACATCGCCTCCATCGACAGCAAGGGCGAGACGCAAACACAATCGCAAAGCCACTTGTTTGCAGGCTATCCGTCCGCGCGTGTGGGCGGGGCAAAACCCAATGGCGCTATCGGTTTGAACGTAGCCAACGGTGCTGAGCCGCATGCGCCGTCCTAGCCTTAGGCTGCGTGGCAGCGGTCGCAACGCCGCGGCCGATCCTAGCAGCGCCAAGGCGGAGGCCACGAACACCTTGGCAACATTACTGCACCGAGCGCAGCAATGGCTTGAGGCTCGCGAACGACTGATCGCAGGCTGGTTCACGCACTTCCCGCTGCGCGCTGCACCGAAATTGCTGGAACGAAAACAAGGCGGCGCAGGTGCAATCGTGCTGCCGTTTTGGTGGGAATATGAGAGCGAACTCAAGTGCCGATTGGCGCTGGAGGCGGTGCTGCGGAAGTTGTTTTCTATGGTGCCGGAGCCGTGGACCAAGCCTGTGTGAAACGGGTGCATCTCGGCGACGAATACCCGGGAGAAAGGGTGCGCTCCACGCACCCTCGCACATTCACTTCAGGGCACCTCTAATAATTCATTTTTGGGGATGCAGTGTTAGGAGCCCGGAGCGCAGCAACCGGAGCGTACGCGCAGGTCACGTGAGGATTGCGAGCACCG
>JAYVNO010000193.1:0-3855 GCA_043758415.1 Burkholderiales bacterium | reverse complement strand
GAGCCCGGAGCGCAGCAACCGGAGCGTACGCCCTGGTACGTGAGGATTGCGAGCACCGCGCGACGACACAATGCGCCCCACAAATGAATTATTAGAGGAGCCCTTTAGGCGTTCGGACGGGCGCGTCATCGATGCCACACCCGCCGGGCAAACGCGAAAATTTCTCTTTACAACCAATTGCTTACGCGGCACACTGATTAACTTACCTAAAATAAACTGTTTTATTGTGGCTGCTTCAACCGCCTCCGTTTTGTTATCTGGCTTAGGCCGTGCGCTGGTTCAGAACGAGTTGCTTCGCCAAGTCGAAGCAGAACAAACGCAAACGCAGGCGAATGCATCGTCGATGACGTTCGTCGAGCAGCTCATTGCATCCAAGCGAATCACGTCGGCCAAACTCGCTGAATTTGCGTCGAGCACGTTTGGTGTCCCGCTGTTTGATTTGTCTGCGTTTGATACGACTTCGATCAATCAGGAGTGGATTGATGTCAAGCTGATTACCGCGCGTAGAGCCCTGCCTTTGCACAAGCGCGGCAACCGTTTGTTCGTGGCCGTGTCCGATCCAACCAACTTGCAGGCGCTGGAAGAATTCCGCTTCAAGACCAGCCTGATTGCGGAGCCCATCGTTGTCGAGGACGACAAGCTTGCGCGGGCCATCACCGTGGTGGCCGAGCGCAACGATAAAACGCTGTCGTCGCTGAATGTTGGCGATGACATTGAATTCGACCTTAAGGTCGACGATGGTCAGAGCGCCGAGGACGACAGTGGCGAAGTCGACGACGCGCCAGTGGTGCGCTATATCCAGAAAATTCTGCTCGACGCCATCAACGCTGGCGTCTCTGACGTGCATTTCGAACCGTACGAAAAATACTACCGAATTCGCTACCGGCTTGATGGCATTTTGGTGGAAGTGGCCAAGCCACCGCTGATGATCAAGGACAAAATCGCCTCTCGGATCAAGGTGATCTCCAAGCTCGATATTTCGGAAAAACGTGTGCCGCAAGACGGACGCATGAAGTTGCAGCTCACCAAAAATCGCTCTATCGATTTCCGGGTATCGACGCTGCCGACGCTGTACGGCGAAAAAATTGTGATGCGTATCCTCGACTCGTCGAATGCGATGTTGGGCATTGATGCGCTCGGCTATGACGCCGATCAAAAGGCGCTGATGCTTGACGCTATCGCGCGACCGTACGGCATGATTCTGGTGACCGGACCGACCGGTTCCGGCAAGACGATTTCGCTTTACACCTGCCTCGGTTTGTTGAATAAGCCGGGCACCAATATTTCCACAGCCGAAGACCCCGCCGAGATCAATTTGCCGGGCGTCAATCAGGTGAATGTGAACGACAAGGCGGGGCTGACGTTTGCGGTCGCGCTGAAGTCCTTCTTGCGGCAAGATCCCGACATCATCATGGTCGGCGAGATTCGTGATCTGGAAACCGCCGACATTGCCATCAAAGCCGCGCAAACGGGGCACTTAGTGCTATCGACCTTGCACACAAACGACGCGCCTGCGACGCTGATTCGTTTGATGAACATGGGCGTAGCGGCGTTTAATATTGCCTCCAGCGTGCTGCTGATCACGGCGCAGCGTCTGGCGCGGCGACTCTGCCTTTCATGCAAGCAGCCAGCGGATATTCCGGTCGAGGCACTGCTCGCCTCAGGTTTCAAGGAAACTGATATCGACGGTACGTGGAGCCCGTACAAGCCAATCGGCTGTGACGCCTGCAAAGGGACGGGATATAAGGGACGGGTGGGCATTTATGAGGTCATGCCGATCTCCGAGGAAATGCAGCGCATCATCATGAGCAACGGCAACACGCTTGACATTGCCGCCCAAGCCAAACGCGAAGGCGTCAGTAACCTGCGAGAATCCGGACTTCGTAAAGTGAAACAGGGCATGACCTCGCTTGAGGAAATCGAGGCAGTGACCAATGCTTAGCACTTGTCCGTAAATAAGAGCGAATGCCTGATTTGCCCTTTTCGCCTCACTCAACGTTCCCCTTTTTTGCAATAGCTCACTATTGCTGCAAAAGATGCGCCTCGATTGAGCCAAAAATTGCTGCGTCATGCATCGCGGTTTATTTACGCACAAGTTCTTAGTTTTTCTCTGTTGCTGCTCGCGACAATTACTCGTCTCTGGAAGGTATAGCTTCATGGCAACTGCCGTCACATCAGCCCGCCCGACCCGCTCCGCACGGCCCGAGGTAAAGGCGAGTCTTTTCGTATGGGAAGGCACGGATCGCGCCAACAAGCGAGTGCGCGGAGAGATGCGCGCCGCCTCGGAGGCTGTGGTCAGCAATTCGCTGCGCCGTCAGGGCATCAAAATCACCAAGATCAAGAAGCAGACGTTCAAAGGCGGTGGCTCGATCAAGGAGAAGGAGATCGCGCTTTTCACGCGCCAACTGGCTACGATGGCACGCGCAGGCGTCCCGCTTTTGCAAGCGTTTGACATCGCGGCACGCAGCACCGGCAACAACCGGCTGTCTCGGCTGCTGCTGGAAGTGAAAGGCGACATCGAAACGGGCAACAGCCTTGCGGTTTCTTTCCGCAGGCACCCGATGCAATTCGATGAGTTGTTCTGCAACTTGGTCGCGGCTGGTGAACAGGCCGGTATTCTGGATTCGATTCTCGACAGACTTGCGGTCTACAAAGAAAAGACCATTGCGCTCAAAGGCAAGATCAAAGCGGCCATGTTCTATCCGGCAACGGTGATTGTGGTGGCTGTAGTAGTGGTTGCCATCATCATGTGGTTCGTCATCCCGTCGTTTAAGCAGGTATTCAGTAGTTTTGGTGCGGATCTGCCCTGGTTGACCAATGTTGTGGTTGCAGTGTCCGATTGGTTTGTGAAGTTTTGGTACATCGTTGCCCTTGTACCGCTCGTCGTCGGTTTCATCGTTTGGTATTGCTGGAAAAAATTTCCGGCGTTCACACACACCGTTGACCGAATTTCGCTCAAACTCCCCGTTCTCGGAGAAATTCTTGAAAAGGCGGCCGTGGCTCGTTGGACGCGCACGCTGGCAACGATGTTCGCCGCCGGTGTGCCGCTGGTGGATGCCCTCAACGCCGTGGGTGGTGCTTCGGGAAATCAAGTGTTCGTGGAAGCGACGAAGCGAATCCAGACCAGCGTATCAACCGGCACAGCGCTAACAACGGCCATGGAGGACACCGACGTGTTTCCCAATATGGCGCTACAGATGACACGCATCGGTGAGGAAACCGGCGCACTCGACAGCATGCTGTCCAAAGTAGCGGATTTTTACGAACGTGAAGTGGACGACGCCGTAGCGGCGTTGTCCTCCCTCATCGAGCCCATCATGATCGTCTTTTTAGGTGTCGTGATTGGCACCATAGTGGTCGCGATGTACTTGCCGATCTTCAAGCTCGGCGCGGTGGTGTAGGTGCGTTCTTGCTGGAACTTTTGACGCAGGAGCGCTGGGCGCTTCTAACGGCTGCGTTCGTGTTCGGCGCGCTCATCGGCAGTTTTTTGAATGTCGTGATCTACCGGCTGCCCGTCATGATGGAGCGCGCATGGGAAGACGAGTCGGCGACTGCGCAGGGCGAAGTACCTGCCGAGCGTGAGCGCTTCAACCTCATCACGCCGCGCTCCCGATGCGGTCATTGTGGTCACATGATCACCGTGCTGGAAAACATTCCGATTGTGTCCTGGCTTCTGCTGCGTGGGAAGTGCAGCGCCTGCGGCACAGCGGTTAGCGCGCGCTATCCAGTCGTGGAGCTGGCAACGGCGCTGCTGTTTCTGGCGTGTGCATGGGCGTTTGGTCCCACGCTGCAAGCGGTCGCTGCGATGCTGTTCTGCGCTACGCTGGTGGCGCTCACAGGCATTGACCTCGACAC
>JAYVNO010000192.1:0-3876 GCA_043758415.1 Burkholderiales bacterium | reverse complement strand
TGCTCGCAATCCTCATGTGACCTGCGCGTACATTCCGGTTGCTGCGCGCCCCGCGCCTAACACTGCATCCCCAAAAAATGAATTTTTAGAGGTGCCCTTCACAACACTGTGAGAGTTGAGCGCAAGCGAGATGCGTCGTTTCAGGCGTGACACGACACTAACGCCACAGTCGTAAAAATTCCTGCTCCTTTGTACACGTCGCCGCACCTTTGAGCGGCTCACCACGAATCGGGATGGTCGCCTGCTGATCGCCCGTCATAACGGTGAGTAAATCGAAGCTGCCGTCAGTATTGATTTTGACCGTCACGCGATGCTGAATACTGAGCACGCGACCTGCCCCCGGCATGCTGCACGTGCCCGTCCAGCTGGATTCGCGTTTGCCTTCACGCACCTCAGACAACTTGCAGAGCGCGCCCTGGGTGGCCATCACCGCCTGCCAGTCGCGCGCGGTCATATCTTCGTTGGTGAAGACGTCGACGCAGAGATCACGCACCTTGCGGTTCCAGTCGACGCGGTAAGCGCCTTCGGCGATTTGCGGGGCGGTTAAGGCTTCGCCCGCGACGAATAGAGCAAGTAGTGCAATCGCGTAAGGACGCAAGGAGTAACGGAGCATTTGAATCTTTCCGGGCTCTTGTCGGAGCGCCCCTGGGCGCGATGGTCGGCTCATCCGGGGGGAATCGCTCCCGGAGGTGCCGCTACAGGTCAACGCAATTTCGGTGAGCGCGTTTTCTTGGGCGATCTCTTGCCAATGCCAGCGGCAACGCGGTTATTCGCGGCTGCTCACACTTCTGGCCACGTGGGATAATAATAATGTTTGACGACGCAGCCTCACGCCAGAAACTGCGGTACTTGTTTGAATGCGATGAAGCGCAGCAAGCCAGTGCTACTCCGGGCAGAGGTTGACTTAGCAAGGGTTGGGTGCGGTCCATTAATTGCACCTGGTTTTATGTTGGGTTAACTTTTCCTGAAACGGTTTGGAGCCATGACGCGTCCTTTCACCGCTGCGGAGCTGTCCGCACCGGTTTCACAATTGCCACCTTCGGCTTATTTCGACCCTGCCCTGTTGCAGCGCGAACGCGAACTGCTGTTCGCAAACGGTGGAACCGGCGCTGCCGCAGGCCCCGGTTATGCGGGTCATGAGCTGATGGTGCCCGGTCTGAGCGATTACGCCGTTCTGGCCAGTCGTAGCAATGCGCAAGCGCTCACTCGCACCGAGAATGGCGTTAATCTTATCTCGAACATTTGTCGCCATCGTCAGGCCATGATGCTGGACGGTCGAGGTTCGCTCTCGGTTAATGGCGGCAATGTGGTGTGTCCGCTGCATCGCTGGACGTATTCTGGCGAAGGGCAATTGATCGGTGCGCCGCATTTTCCGTGCAATCCTGAGCTGAATCTGCGCAACTCCGGGCTCAAGGCTTGGAATGGTTTGCTGTTTGACGGGCCGTCGAACCCGGCGGTGGATCTCGCCGCGCTGTCCACACAAACGCGGCAATCGCTCGATTTTTCGGGCTACGTGTTTGATCGCGCGGTCGTTCACGAGTGCAACTACAACTGGAAGACCTTCGTCGAGGTTTATCTGGAGGATTATCACGTCGGACCGTTCCATCCGGGCCTCGGGCAGTTCGTCACCTGCGACGATCTGGCGTGGGAGTGGGGCAATGAGTTTTCGGTGCAGACCGTGGGTCTGTCGCGCGGCTTCGACAAGCCGGGCTCGGCGACGTACAAGCGCTGGCACGACGCGGTGACCAAATTCCGGCAGGGCGTGCCGCCGCCGCATGGCGCGATCTGGTTAACCTATTACCCGAACATCACGGTGGAGTGGTATCCGCATACGCTGGTCGTGTCGTCGCTGTGGCCGCAGGCGGTGGACAAAACGATCAACGTGGTTGAGTTTTATTACGCCGAAGAAGTGGCGCTGTTCGAGCGCGAATTCATCGAGGCGCAGCAGGCAGCGTACATGGAAACGTGCGTGGAAGACGACGAAATTGCGCTGCGCATGGATGCCGGTCGCAAGGCGCTGTTTGATCAGGGTCGGGTAGAAGTCGGCCCGTACCAAAGCCCGATGGAAGACGGCATGCAGCACTTCCACGAGTGGTATCGAGGCAAGCTGGCGGGCGCGCAGATTGCATGATCCATGGTCAACAGAATTTTCCTGAAACGCCCTCTGCGTTGGGGCTAGACCGCCAAATCGTCGATAGTCGACTCAGCCTGTTTTTAGCGCTGAATTGACTGTAACCCGCAAATGGATGCGCTTCCGCCAACACGACGCTAAAAAGCTGTTAGCTGTTTTTAGGCCCGCGCTAGCCAATAAACATCCCAGCCGCCTACGGCGCAAGCCCGGTCACCTTACACACCTGCGTCAAGTAATCGCGAATCTGCTGCCACGTGGCTCGCGTTGCGCCTGCGCCAATCGCGCCATCGGTCACGGCGCTGCCCGACAAACCGAGCAGCGCGCGCGCGAGCAGCAAGCCGTCGGTGGTGGCCGACAAGGCACCGTTTCCATCAATATCATAGTCGCAGCGCGTGGTGGCGATGAACTGCGGGGTTGATTGATCGATCGCGCCGGTGCCGTCGCCCAGTTGCCCTTTGGCGTTCGAGCCCCAACAGCGCAGCTGTCCGTTAGTCAAGCGCGCGCAGGTGTGGACATCGCCCGCATCAATTTGCGCGGCACCCGTCAGGCCATACACAGCTACTGAGGTACTTTGGTTAGTGTGTGACCCGTTACCCAATTGACCGCTGCTGCCAACGCCCCAGCATCGCACAGCACCCGTCGTTAAGACCGCGCAGGTATGCGCACCGCCTGCGGAGACGCCCACCGCCGTGGTGATGCCAATCACGCTAACGGGTGTGGTCGCGTCTGCCGTGCTGCCGTAGCCGAGTCGGCCGTTGCCGCCAAAGCCCCAGCACTGCACGCCGCCAGTGGCGAGCAGTGCGCAGCTGTGGCTACCGTTAGCAACCACGCCCGGGCCGCTACTCGCGCTCACGCCCGTCGCGTTAATGATCCCGGTGACCGTCACCGGCGTGCTGCTACGGGTCGTGCTGCCGTTTCCAAGTTGGCCGTTATAGCCCGCACCCCAGCACTGTACGTCGCCGCTCGCGAGCACCGCGCAGCTGTGGTTCAGGCCCACGCTCACGCCCGTCGCGTTGGTGATCCCTGTAACCGCCACCGGCGTACTGCTACTGGTCATACTGCCGTTGCCGAGTTCGCCGTTGAATTGGCCCGAGCCCCAGCACTGCACGCCGCCGCTGGCGAGCACCGCGCAGCTGTGGATGCTGCCCGCGCTCACGCTTGTCGCCGTGGTGATCCCTGTAACCGTCACCGGCGTGCTGCTATTGGTCGTACTGCCGTTTCCGAGTTGGCCGTTGCCGCCATAGCCCCAGCATTGCACGCCGCCACTCGCGAGCACCGCGCAGCTGTGGAATCCGCCTGCGCTCACCGCAGTCGCGTTGGTGATTCCGGTTACCGCCACCGGCGTAGTGCTACTGGCCGTGCTGCCGTTTCCAAGTTGGCCGCTCGTGCCCGAGCCCCAGCACTGCGCGCCTCCGCTCGTGAGCACCGCGCAGCTGTGGCTAACGCCCGCGCTCACGCTCGTCGCGTCGGTGATCCCGGTGACCGCCACCGGCGTGCCGCTACTGGTCGTGCTGCCGGTCCCGAGTTGGCCGAAGTCACTCTCGCCCCAGCACTGCACGCCGCCGCTGGCGAGCACGGCGCAGCTGTGGCGGGCACCCCCGCTCACGCCCGTCGCGTTGGTAATGCCGGTGACCACCAGCGGTGTGCTGCTATTGGCTGCACGGCCATCGCCGAGTTGGCCGAAGTCACCCTCGCCCCAGCACTGCACGCCGCCGCTCGCGAGCACCGCGCAGTTGTGACTGTCG
>JAYVNO010000191.1:0-3910 GCA_043758415.1 Burkholderiales bacterium | reverse complement strand
GGCTCTGCCGCGACCCGAGGCCAAGCTTACGCCGGGTCGCGGCAGAGCCGCTGCCACGTACGCAACACGAAAAATAATGATCGCCGAAATCCTTAGCTTCTTCACGTCGCTTGACGTGCATCTTGCTGCCCTCGCAACGGGCTCTCCCGCGCTTTTCTTCGGCGTGGTGGCGCTGATCATCTTCGTCGAGACGGGCCTCGTGGTGATGCCTTTGCTGCCCGGCGATTCGTTGTTGTTCGTGGCGGGCGCGGTGACCGCGATCTCCGGCCTCAACGTTCACCTGTTCGTAGCGATTTTGATCGCGGCGGCTGTGCTTGGCGACTCGATCAATTACTTTGTCGGCAGCAAGCTCGGACTGAAGGCATTCGAGAATAAAAATTCGCGTATCTTCAAACCCGCATACCTTGTCCGCACGCAAGCGTTCTACGACAAGTACGGTGCGTTTTCGATTGTGATGGGCCGCTTTGTGCCTATCGTGCGTACCTTCGTGCCGTTCCTGGCAGGCGTTGCGCAGATGTCGTATCGCACGTTTTTCATCTACAACCTCATCGGCGGCGTGGCGTGGATATCGGCACTGACCTACGCGGGCTACGTATTCGGCAACATCGTCTGGGTGAAGAAAAATCTCTCGATCATTGTCATCGGCATCGTCATTGTGTCAGTGCTACCGATGCTGATCAAATTTTGGCAGGAACGACGTAAGTCGGTGTAGGCACCACGCCGGTCGCGGCAGGTGATGGCAACGGTCTGCGTCGCACTGTCGGTCAGGACAGCGCCCACACATGGCGGGCCGACGCGGTCGTCCGCGCGCTCGGTTTCGCCATCGCTGCGACCTTCCTACGCGAAATAGCCTTCCACACCCCTGCGCGCTCGTACAATCATTGCGTGAAAACGGTTGCATCGATTGCTTGCAAGCCGCCATCGGCTGCGCCGTGGCGAGCGGCGCTGTGCTGAGCGTTGCCGAGCGCACGGCGCTGTTTGTCGCGGCCGACGGCTACGTGCTGCACGCCGTGCCGGCCAATGGTGGCGGTGTGGATCGCCACGTGCGCGACATTTGCACCCAGCGCAATAACGATTGCATCCTGCACATCGCGCGCGCGCAGTGCGTGCTGGAAGTGGTGGCTGCGCGGCGCTTGCTGGCAGTCGATTATGCCGACATGCCGCCCGCGCTTGCCAGCGGCGCGTTCGGGCAGCCCGCTTTGCTGCACGCGCATTCGACCTTGGCTCCGGTGCGTGATCGGGTTCGTCAGTTATGTCGGGCACTAGCGATTGGCTATGTGGTGACACTGCACGACATCGACTTTGCCGCGGCTGCCTTGGATGTTGGAGACGGTGAGCGCGAGGCGCGTCTGGCCTTTGTTAGCGAGGCATCGGCGCGCATCGCGCCGAGCCCATTTATGCTCAATGTGCTGCTCGCGGCGCTGGGCTCGTCAGTGACCGCGCAGTTGATTGAAAACGGCGTAAAGCCGGGTGCCACGGTTGCTGCACCTTTCCCTGCGGCGGGTAGCAGCGGCGAGCAGCCATTTCAGGTGGCGGTGATCGGCGCGCTCGGACCGCACAAGGGTTTGGTTTTTTTGCGCGACGTGGTGGCCGCGCTGCCTGAATCCGTGCGGGTGGTGATATTGGGCTATGCCGACGGTCAGGTGACGCCGGGCTGGTTGCAGACGGATCGCCTCTGGGTGCACGGCGCGTTTGAGCCCGCAGAGCTTGCCACTATTGTTCGCCGCTACGGGGTGACCCTTGCGTTTTTTCCCAACCGGCAACCGGAGAGCTATTGTTATGCGTTGAGCGACGGTTGGTGCGCCGGGTTGCCAGCGCTGGGGCCTGCGTTCGGTGCCATTGGCGACCGAATTGCAGCAACCGGGGCAGGGTGGACTTTTGAGCGCGACAGCACGGCGCGAGGGGTTGCCGAACGGCTGATGGCGAGTTTGCGCGTTGCCGGGCAAAAAAATGCAGCAGTGCGACGCGCCGTCGAGCAGTTGCGTACGCCTGCTTTGATGGTCGAACAGTTAGGTCACGTTTATGAAAAAAATATGAAAACAGCGCACACACCGCCGGACATCTCGGCATTGGAGAGCGTAGCGGCGACGCATTTGAATGGCAGTTTTTTTCGCGGCGAGCTTCTACGCTTAAGCGGTGACATTGCGTTTGCGCAGACGCAGGCGGAACAGACTGCGGCAGCGTTGCAATCGCTGACCCACGAGTTTGACGGGCGCGGGAAATGGATCACGACACTTGAAAAAAGCCTAGCCGACGTACAGGCGGAGTTGCGCCGCGTTGAAGCCGCGCGTCAGGCTGAACGTGTGGCTACCACCGCCGCGCGAGAGGAGGATCGCTCGCACCACGCTGCGGCTCGCGACCAAGAGCGTGTCGCCGCCGAGACCGCGCGAAGCCACGAGCGTGCCGCCGCCGAGACCGCGCGAAGCCACGAGCGCACCGCCGCCGAGGCGGCACTGCGTCTCGCGCTGCACGACGCGGCAGCGGCGCATGCCAGCGATCGAGCAGCCATCGAGGCGGCGCGCGAAAAAGAGCGCACCGACGCAGCAACCGCGCGTGCCCGCGATGTTGCCGAATTCGCAACGACGCTCGCGCAAATACGCGCTGAAATCGATGACGCACGGCACAGCGAACGCGCGCTTGCCCAGGCGCTACGCGAGCAGGCCGATGCCGCGCATGCCCGGGAAATTGCTGCGTTGCACGCGCTGCACGATGCCGCCGCCCGCGAACGCTCCTTGCGCGAGCAAGCACTGGCGGAAGCCACACTGGCGGCGAGCCATGCGGCGCACGTGAAGAATGCCGAGAAACTGCAACGCGACGTGAACGACACGCTCACCATTGCGCACCGCTATGAAAAAACAATCGCGCAATATGACCGCGCACTGTGGGCGTTGCCATCGATTCTCCGGCGTTGGGCGTTGAAGCGCGCGCATCGGTAAATCGGCAGCAGGGCTGCAACCGGATTGACCTTCATCTGGTTGCGTCTCGTCGCGATGGGTTTTGGTCGGTAGCTTTCTGCGGAAACGCTCGTTTGCAAAGGGGATAGGGCTTGATTACCTATTAAGTCGACCTGCCGCATAAATGCGATGTTTACCGAATGCAGATAAGGGTCACAGCCCAGAGCTGTTGGCGCTTCAGTTCATTCCATAAATGTCGCGATCTGCGTGAACGGCTTGCATGAAATGTCCGGTACCGTTGCGTGTTCTGCCGGGTAGCCCACCACCAGAAGCAGATAGGGCGCTTCGTGCTCGGGGCGCTTGAGAATTTCATTCAAAAACTTCATCGGCGCGGGTGTGTGTGTCAGTGACGTAAGTCCGGCATGATGCACGGCGGTGATCAGCATGCTCATGGCAATGCCCACGCTCTCCGGCGTGTAGTAATGCTTGATCCGCTCACCCGCCGCATCGACGCCGTAGCGCTGCCCGAACACCACAATGAGCCACGGTGCGATTTCAAGGAACGGTTTGTGCGGGTCGGTGCCGAGCTGTGCGATTGCGTCGAGCCACGCGTCGCCAGCGCGGCGATTGATATAAAACTCGTGCTCTTCCAGCTCCGCTGCTACGCG
This sequence comes from Burkholderiales bacterium, assembly GCA_043758415.1. GTDB lineage: Bacteria > Pseudomonadota > Gammaproteobacteria > Burkholderiales > Casimicrobiaceae > Casimicrobium. Next base: position 348 of record JAYVNO010000191.1, on the reverse strand, counting down.
GAGCTGGCGCTTCACATCGGCATCACCCACCGCAACAAAATGCCACGGCTGCTGGTTTGCGCCCGACGGCGCGCTGGCCGCAGCCCGGATCACATTTTCAATAATGTCACGTGGCACCGGACGCTGCGAAAAGTCGCGCACGCTGCGTCGCGCCTGCATGCGGCTGGCAAACTTGCGCCCGCGCCTGCATTTCTGCAACTGGACATTCGGTGAATTGCGAGAGCGGGAGGTGCGCGTGATCCTTCATGTTTATTACTGAGTCAACAAAATAAGACCGGTTCGGCAGGCACCCTCTCTCTGGGGGAGAGCAACTGTGTCGAAAGTCAAGCGATTTGGGTCGCGTTGAAG
>JAYVNO010000190.1:0-3956 GCA_043758415.1 Burkholderiales bacterium | reverse complement strand
TTGCTGGATGAAGCGGCGAAAGACAGTCGCGTTCGTTTTCGTGATGAGCCGGCAACTGAGGAGATGACGCGGCTCTTCGCGACCGTCTATCGATCGCTTTCACGCGATACTGACGCGCTGCCGTTGGCGCGGCGCGCGCTGCTGTTGTCGTCTGAGTTACATGGCGAACGCGCACTGCCGACGCTGCGTGCGCGGAGCCTGTTGGCTTGGGTGCAATACTGGTCGGACGATTACGAAGAGGCGATCCTGACCATGCAACCGGTGGTTGAGCAATTGCCAAAATTGCTGCCGCCGAACTCCCCGGAAGTCACCGAAACGCAACTGCGCTACGCCAATATTTTGGCTGGCGGATATCGCAACACTGAGAGCGAGGCGCGGTTCAAAGAGGTAATCAATGCGTATCAAACCGTGGACAGTCCACCATCCGATCGCGTCTGGAAGGTGGCCGATGCTGAGGGAGATCTTGCCGCTGCGTACACCCGAGCGGGTCGCTGGCAGGAGGCGCTCGAACTGTTGCGAAAAAACGCGAACGTTTATGCCAATCCGCCTAAAAACGACATCAAGTCCGCACTCAATCATCAGGGCAATTTGATCACTGTGCAGAACGTGCTCGGCGATCCGACCGGAGTTGAGACGCAAATCCTTGCGCTGATTGCGCGCTGGGAAAAACTCGCTGGCGAGAAGAGCGAGCGCATTGACGAACTGCTCAACGACCTGGGTTTTTATTACGTGCAGGCAGGTCTGGGGGCGGACGCTGAAAAGACGTTTCAACGCATCCTCGCGCGAGCCACTGCGCGGGGTGACCTCGACGCGTCGATCCACTTGCGCACTGAGCTTGACCTGATTGAAGTGCGACTACGTTTCAATCTGGAGCCCGCAGCATTGCTGGTCACGCGGGTCGAAAAAATAACCGATGAAGTGGTCAAAAGCGTCGCGCCTGCCAATCAGCGCTTTCGACAATTGCTGCTGCGCTCGGCCATGGTGTGCGTGTCGGTCGGACGACTTGATCTGGCAACCAAATTCACGGAAATCGCCCAAGCCAAAGGTGCCGATAAATCGGCGTCCAACGCGGCAAGGCTGGAAACAACCCTCGCCGCGGTGGATCGCAGCAAGCGCGACTATGGTCCGTCGCTAGATCATTTGCAACGTCGATTGCAGCTATACAAAACAAGTGGCGAACGGGTGTCGTTGCGTTACGCCTACGCACAGATGGACGAGGCCTACGCACTGACACTGCAAGCGGGCCGCGATGCCTCGGCACGTGCGCAACAGGCGCTCAACCGAGCCAAAGCGAGTCTGCCGACCACACTGCCCGCCAATCATCGCGTGTTCAAGCAGCTGGACTATGTGGCCGCGTACGTCCAGCATGGCGCGCAATCGGTGGAGGTCGGGCGAGCGCGCGAGGCGCTGGCGATTTATTTCGGGCGCAGCGCAGCCGAGTTGCCCGAGGTGTTATTGGGGATGTTTGTGCAGCCGTAGGGCTAGATGTAGCCGTGCGCAAGGACGTTTGCATAAAACTGTCATGATTTGCAAGTGAACTGCGTCTATCTCAGTAAGCCCGCTGCGATTTAGGTCGCGTAGGCCCGATGCGCAGGCCTTCCCTGAGGTTGGCGTGTCTGCGAGTACCCCGTGTACCCGCCAAACGCTACCCTGCTCCCCGCAGGTCGGCGCGCAAGTGACCCGCTCCTCCCGGTGCCACCTGCAAAAGCTCATGAGCCCGTCTTGTACGGGCTCTTTTTTTGCCAATTTTTGATATGACTTTTTTCTGAATCGCCCGTTCACCTTGGGCTAAGGTGGCAATATGGCAACATATCGATTTATTCAATAAATTCGTGCTTAGCCCAATACAAACGGGCATTTCTATAAAAAGCTGTTACGTAAATAGTCATTTACTTAAGCAATAAATTGCGTAATTTTGCTATTACTAGCATTTATTATTCGGCATAACGATTTTAATTGCGCTACAACGCAATTTCCTTGCCTCGCGTAAAATCGTTGCATTGCAACAAGAAAACGCGAAACCCGCCATGACCGCCACGCTGAATCGCCAAGTCGACGACGTCCGCATCAAGGACATCTTCGAGCTCGCTCCACCGTCACATTTGTTGCGCGAATTTCAGCCGTCTGAGGCCGTGGAGCAACTGGTGTTCGACACCCGCCGCGAGATTCACGGCGTGCTGCATGGGGCGGATGATCGGCTGGTGGTCATCGTTGGCCCCTGCTCGATTCACGACAAAAAAGCGGCGCTCGAATACACCCGCAAGCTCAAGGTGTTACGCGACGAACTAAAGCACGATCTCATCGTGGTCATGCGCGTCTATTTTGAAAAACCACGCACCACCGTCGGCTGGAAAGGTTTGATCAACGACCCGCTGCTCGACGGCAGCTTCAAAATCAACGAAGGCCTGCGGCTCGCCCGCGAGCTGCTGCTTGAAATCAACGCGCTCGGCGTGCCCGCCGCAACCGAGTTTCTCGACACGCTGACGCCGCAGTATTACGCCGACCTGATCTCGTGGGGTGCCATCGGCGCACGCACCACCGAGAGCCAGGTGCATCGCCAACTCGCCTCCGGCATGAGCTGCCCGATGGGCTTCAAAAACGGCACTGACGGCAACATAAAGATCGCGGTCGACGCGATCAAGGCGGCGGCAGTGCCACACTTCTTTTTGTCGGTCACCAAAGGCGGCCACAGCGCGATTATTTCCACCAATGGCAACGAAGATTGCCATGTCATCCTGCGCGGCGGAAAAGCGCCGAACTACGACGCCGCCAGCGTCGAAGCCTCGGGGCAGGAACTCGCTAAAGGCGGCCTGCCGCAACGCATCATGGTGGATTTTTCGCATGCGAACTCGAGCAAGCAGCATGAAAAACAGATCGAAGTTTCGGCTGATATCGGCCGGCAGATGGCTGCGGGTGACGAGCGTATTTTTGGCGTGATGGTCGAGTCACACCTGAATGGCGGCAGGCAGGATTTGACACCGGGCAAAGCACTCGCCTACGGCCTGTCGATCACCGATGCCTGCATTGACTGGACGGCTACCGAGGGCGTGTTGCGGCAACTGGCAGGAGACGTACAGAAGCGGCGATTGGCGCAGCCCGAGTAATCACTTCGGTCAGTCACTTCGATCCGGCCGCATTGCACGGAGCCTATGCTTTGCTGCCCGAAAGCGCGGCATACACGCCGAGTACGATAAACGAAACGCCCGCCGTCACTCGCGTGATGCCACCCGCCGATGCGCTGCTGGTCAACCGTGGCGCGATGCTGCCAGCCCAAAACGCATACGTCGCATCGGTCACCGCAGCCATGAGCACAAACAGCGCACTCAAGGCTAGGGCTTGCACCAGTGCGGTGCTGGCATCAGCGTGCGGGGTCATGAACTGCGGCAAAAAAGCCGTAAAAAAAATGGCTGTCTTCGGGTTCAAAAGCGCAACCACTACTCCATCACGAAAAATAGGCCATAGCGGCACTGACCCGGGTCCAGCCGTCGCAACCGCGACACGCTTTGCGCGCAACGCCTTGATGCCAAGGTAGATTAGATAGGCGGAACCGGCGTATTTGACGACCGCGAATGCCACGGCCGAAGCTGCAAACAACGCTGCAAGCCCGAGAGACGCAGCAATGGCGTTACCAAAATTCCCCAAAGCCACGCCAGCCACCGACGCCAGACCCGACCGTCGCCCCTGCGCCACGCTGCGAGCCACGATATAGAGCACGCCGGGGCCTGGCGTCACCGCCAGAACAAAGCTCGCCAACAAGAAAACGCTGAGTAGCGACCAGGGGGGAAGGAGTTCAAGCGGCACGGCCGAAAGCATACATCGCTAAAGGGCGCTCCTATAAATTCATTGTTCGGGCGAATTGCGGCGTTGCACAGTGCCAACGCGTTGCGCGCGCAACAGAATCCTCATGTGACCTGCGCGGTAATGAAGGTTGCTGCGCGCCGTGCGCCTTGCATTTC
>JAYVNO010000189.1:0-12110 GCA_043758415.1 Burkholderiales bacterium | reverse complement strand
AATCAAGAAAATCTGCGGTCATCGGCGTCGAATCTGCGCTAATCTGCGTCGAAAAATTGAGCCCATTTATTTCCGTAACGATGTAGAAACGGAATGAGGCGGCGGCGCGGCGGATTCCTGCCGTAGGCTGGGTCGAGACCCAGCACACCGAGCTGCGCTGCTAGGCGTATCAACCCAGCCTACAAAATTTGCTTATAGCTTTCTGCTGAGACGCCCATTTAAACTGGGCTAACAGCCATTTACAAGCTAAGTCGATAAGTGACTTTATCCAGCTCTTAGCCTAAGTGAAACAGGGCTTTCACTAAAAAGCTATTAGGCAAATACGAAGCTACGCAGCCAGCGCCTGCAACTGCGCAAGTAGCGCATCGGGGATCGTGATGCCGTCGCGGAGAGCCTTGCTGGCATTGGCATAACGCCGCGCGCCGGGCAGGCGAACGCCGCCGTCCTCGAGCATCGCGTGCACCAGCGTTTCGACGCGTTCTGCGAATACGTTGGTGCCGCCCAGAGCGCCCGGATTGATCACGAGGAACAGTTGACCAATGCGCGGCTTGTTGCCTTCGACATCGAAAAATGAATCAGCCTCAAAGCCGAAGCGCGCGCCTGAAAGCGCTGTGACCAGCAGCTCCACCGTGAGCGCGAGCATCGCGCCTTTGACGCCGCCTGCCGGGGCCATGCTGCCTTTCAAGCCCTTTGCGGGGTCAGTGGTGGCATTGCCTTCGGCGTCCATCGCCCAGCCGAGCGGGATGGCCTTGCCGTCCTTCGCTGCGACCATCAATTTGCCGCGCGCGACCTCTGATAATGCGAGATCAATCGCCAGCGGGTCTGCGCCTTCGCGTGGAAAAATCGCTGCAATTGGGTTGGTGCCGAACAATGGCTTGCCGCCACCCCACGGCGCAATCGCTGCCGGAGAGTTGGAGAACGCGAGGCCCATCATGCCTGCACCGGCTACGGCTTCGAGGTGATAAATCGCTGCGCCGAAGTGGTAGCTGTTGGTGACCGAGGCTGCGCCGATGCCGTGTGTTTTTGCGGCGTTGATGGCGGAGTGAATGGCTAGTTCGCAGGCGGGGAAGGCAAGACCGTCGGCGGCGTCGATGATGGCCACAGCACCGTGCTCTTTTGCGATGACGGGAGTTGCTGCGCCGTTGATGCGGCCGGCTTTCATGTGCCCTGCGTATTGCGGCACGCGCGACACACCGTGTGACGCGGTGCCTTGTTGGTCGGCGTAGACCAATGCGGTCGCGGTGGACTGGGCAGCGGTGGCGGATGCGCCTGCATTGACGAGTGCGCGGCAGACTAGTGCGTGTAAGTCTTGGGAATTTATTGTCGCCATTTTTGAATTCTTTCTATCGCTCACCGCGTCACTCGCGCCTGTAGGAGCGGCTTTGGAAAATTACGCTAACGCTCGAATCACTGCATCCGCAATCATCGACGACACCCGCACATTGGCCTCAAACGAAACGCCCGCAATGTGCGGCGTGAGGATCAGGTTCGGGCATCCGGCAAACACGTCACTGGCGGGCAATGGCTCAGTGGCAAAAACATCAATTGCAGCACCACGCAAATGCCCGCTTGTGAGCGCAGCGGCTAGCGCTGCCTCATCAATGATTCCGCCGCGTGCGGTGTTGATCAAAATCGCGCCGGGTTTCATCGCTTTGATGCGTTCTCCGTTGAACATGTTGCGCGTGGCGTCGACCAGCGGCACGTGCAGGCTGATGACATCGGTGGTGGTGATCAACGTCGCCAGATCGGCGCGACGAGCAACGCCATTCCACGCTGCGTGGCCTTCAGGAAGCGCAGGATCGTAGGCGATGACCTTCATACCGAGGCCGTGCGCCAACGCGCCCGTCATCTGACCAATCGATCCGTAGCCGATGAGCCCCAGCGTGCTGCCCGCCGTTTCGTGGCCAGCGGAGAGCGCGTTGCGCGGCCACTTGCCTGCAACCACCTCCGCCGTGCTCAGATAGCTCGCGCGCCGCAACATCATGGCGGTCGCAATGACATATTCAGCGACGGCCAACGCGTTGGCTCCCGTGGCCGGAATCACCTTCATGCCACGCGCTTCGCAGGCGGCAACATCAATGTTGTCGAGACCGACGCCGAGGCGGCCGATTACGCGGGCCTTTTTGCAGGCATTGAGCAATGCGCCGCGTACCTGAGTGCGATTCCTCACGATCAGCGCGTCGCAATCGGCGGCAGCCAGCGCCAGCGCGTCGGGCTTGTCGACCAGCGTGGGCTCGTACACAACGTTACCCTCGCCGAACGCCTTGCCCAGCGTGGCGACCGCGTCGTCGTCCATGAATTCAGTGATTACGATCCGCATTTTTGAGAAGTTCACTTGCGCTTTTTGACAATCTTGATATTCTACGAGTCATCTAGCTCATCTATATCATCTAGATGAGTTAAAAACACAGAATTCTGTAAGTCTAGGAAAGCAAGCAATGATTCATTTCGTAGTGCATGAGAAAGATGACGGCGTTGGCGTCGTCGTGGTGGAAGGCTGCAAGGTCGGCCAGAAAACAACCGGCTGGATCATGGAGCCGGATTCGACGGTGAATGTGGCGCTCAAAAGCGACATCCCGATTGGACACAAAGTCGCGCTCAAGGATTTCAAGGTCGGGGACACCGTGATCAAGTATGGCGTTGATATTGGCAAGGTGGTTGCGCCCATTAAAAAGGGCGAGCACTTGCATGTACATAACGTAAAGACAAAGCGCTGGTAGCCCGGTTCTCTGCTTCATAGGGTGCGCTCTGCGCACCATCCGTCTGGTGCGCAGAGCGCACCCTATTTCCCAATCTTTACTGGGTTCAAAAAAATGATTAACAAGAAAACAAAATTCTGGGGATACCGCCGTGAAAACGGTCGTGTCGGTGTTCGCAATCACGTCATCATTCTGCCGGTGGATGATTTGTCCAACGCTGCCGCTGAGGCCGTTGCCAACAACATTAAAGGCACGATGGCAATCCCGCATCCTTATGGTCGCCTGCAGTTTGGTGCTGACCTTGATCTGCACTTCCGCACGCTGATTGGCACCGGCTCAAACCCGAACGTGGCCGCGGTCATCGTGATTGGTATTGAGGATCAGTGGACCAAGAAAGTGGCGGACGGTATCGCCGCTACGGGCAAGCCTGTGATCGGCTTTGGCATTGAGGGCCACGGCGATCACCAGACGATCATGCATGCGTCTGCCGCCGCGAAAAAATTCCTGCAAAACGCGAGCGAAATTCATCGCGTGGAATGCCCGATCAGTGAGCTGTGGATTTCGACAAAATGCGGCGAATCGGACACCACCTCCGGCTGCGGCGCGAACCCAACGGTGGGCAATGCGTTCGACAAACTTTACGCGCTGAAAACCACGCTCGTGTTCGGTGAAACTTCCGAAATTACCGGCGGCGAGGCGATCCTCGAAGCGCGCTGCCGCACGCCGAAAGTGTGGAAGGATTTCATGTTCATGTTTGATCGCTATCAAGCCATGATCGAGCGGCACAAAACGAGCGATCTGTCCGACTCGCAGCCGACCAAAGGCAACATCGCGGGCGGCTTGACCACCATCGAAGAAAAAGCACTCGGCAATATTCAAAAAATCGGTCGCAAGTGCAAGATCGACGGCGTGCTCGACAAGGCTGAAGTGCCCACCTCATCGGGCTTGTGGTTCATGGATTCGTCCTCTGCGGCAGCGGAAATGGTCACGCTGTGCGCAGCGGCGGGCTACGTGGTGCATCTGTTCCCGACCGGCCAGGGCAACGTGATTGGTAACCCGATTTTGCCGGTGATTAAAGTGTGCGCCAACCCGAAAACGGTGCGCTTGATGAGCGAACACGTTGATGTGGACACATCAGGTTTGTTGCGCCGCGAAATGACCATGGACGACGCGGGTGACGCGCTCATCGACTGCATGATGCGCACGGTGAACGGGCGACTAACCGCCGCTGAAGCGCTGGGCCATCGTGAGTTTGTGCTGACGCGTTTGTACGAATCGGCGTAAAACCGAACTGTAGCAGCGACTTGTCGCGACCTGAGCTTGTAAAAACGGAGCTTTGTCGCGGCAAGCTGCTCCTACCAATGAATCGGGTTTATAACGCGCCAAGACGTTAGCCACACAACTTCCAAGGAGATCACACATGGAAACGAACACTGTTCTCGAGCGTCGCCGTTTTTTGGCGATGAGCAGCCGTTATGGATTTACCGCCGCAGTGTTGGCATCATCCGGTGGATACCTGTGGTCCGACGCCGCAGTGGCGCAGACCAGCGCTGACGAAGAGAAGAAGAAAAAAGCCGCGCAGTACACGATGACCTTTGCCACCGAGTACAAGATCGAGGATGTGATCAAGTACCCGATCATGCAGGCCGCGTTCAAAGACAACATCGAAAAGCTCTCGAAGGGCAAGATGTATGTGCGACTGTTCCCTGCGGGACAGTTGGCGGTGGGTGCGGCGCTGGCGCAGCGGGTGCAGGCAGGCACGGTGCAGGGAGCATCGCTCTCGCTATCAAACTTTTCGCCGTACACCAAGACCGTTGATCTCATCAATATTCCGTACTGGTGTGGTGAGAATCAAAAGTTTGCCAACCTCGTCACCAGCAAAACGTGGAACGACGACATCACGCCGAAGGTGACCGAGAAGGGCTTCAAGCCCATGTTTTATTTCACCACCGAGCCGCGTACGGTGTCGGTGCGGCGTGGCTTTGGCAAGGTCATCAAGACGCCCGCGGACATGCGCGGCATGAAGATGCGTGTACCGCCGTCAAAGCTTTTGCAAAAGCTTTATCGGCTGCTGGGTGCGAACCCAACCGTTGTCGCGTGGGGCGAGACCACCACCGCTATCAAGCAGGGCGTGGCGGACGGACTCGATCCCTCGGTCACGGCGTTGGCGACGTTTGGATTCACCGATGTGCTCGAAAACATGACCTTCGTGCGCACGGTGCCAGACGCACAAATGTTCGCTGCGAACTACGCTTATTTCAAAGCGTTGAGCGCTGAGATGCAGACGGTGTTCGAAGACGCCTCACGCATGACGCAACTGCAATCATTCCAGCAACTGGCGGCCTCACGCACCGAAGCCACGCGCCAGATGAGCGCCGGTGGCTGCAAGTTTTACGTGCCGACGGCCGACGAATTCAAGCTGTGGATTGAGGCCTGCGGCGAGCAGCGGGCCGATTGGAACGAAGACAAAATTGAGCTGGCTGGGTCGCTCGCCAATTTCGACAAACTGAGGCTCGCGGCCAACACTAAAGGCGGAATTACGGTGTCTGACTTTCAGGGCTAGCACGACGTGAGTGCAACGGTCGTTGACGGGCCCAGCCCGTCGCAGCACAAGTCTACGCGCATTGGATACGCGCTGTTCGCGCTGTACGGCGTGTACGTTTTAGCCGCAGCTTTTGCGCAAAAAAGTGGAGTGAAGTTGCCTTTCGTTTTGGGTGATGTGGGCGAGTTTTGTTTGTTTTTTGCGGCGACAGTTTTCTTTGTGTCCGGGTTTATTCAGGCCGACGCTAGCGGCCCCCCTTCCCCCGACGCGGCGACGGCGGAACGGCAACAACTGCCTGACGAACCCGCCGGTCTGCCCCCTCTCCCTCGAGGAGAGGGTTGGGGTGAGGGAAGCGGCGCGCAAATTGAGCTTAAAGATAGTTCACACACCCTCACCCCTAACCCCTCTCCCCGAGGGAGAGGGGGAGACACAAACGGCTGGTTGCACGCGCTAGACGAACACGCCGAACGCTACGCGATGTTGGTCTTCTACGTGTTTATTTGCGCGGTGATCGTGCAGGAAGTCATTCGTCGCTTTGTGTTCAATTTCTCATCCGCATGGGCGCAAGAAACGGCGCAGTATGCGTTCATTTATTTGGGCTACATCGGGGCCTCGTTTGCGGTGAAAGAGCGGGCGCATATTCGCTTTGATATTTTGTTGCAGCGCCTGCCCGCCAAGCTGCACGGATGGGTGTATTTGTTCGCTGAATTTTGCACGCTGGCCTTTGCCATCATCGCGGCCTACTGGTGCCTGCACACGGTGGCGCAGTTGCTTGAGTTTGGCGGCACGACGCCGGTGCTGCGCGTCAACAAAACGTGGGCGGAAGCGGCGCTACCGATGGGCTTTGCGTTGATGATCGTGCGTTGCCTGCAAATGATGTGGCGCGACTGGCAGGATATTCGCGCGGGCCGCCCGGCCTACGTTGGCAAATCCATGTTTGAAGAGTAGAAAGAGGCGCATGACCGTTACGCTGTGCATGCTGTTCATTGCCTTCCTGCTGTTCGCGGGCGTGCCGTTTTGGGTAACCCTGGGACTCGGCACATTCGTGCTTTTGTTCAGCACCGAGGCGCTGCCTCTGTCGTTGATTGGCGAGGGCTTGTTTGAAGGTGTCGATTCGTTCGCGCTGATCGCGATTCCGCTATTCATTTTGACTGGCGACATCATGGTGCGCTCCGGGCTTGCGTATCAGTTGCTTGATTTCGCAGAGGCTACGTTTGGTAGTTTGCGCTCCGGCTTTGGCACATCTACAGTGATGGGCTGCGGATTGTTCGCCTGCATCTCGGGCTCCGACGCCGCCGACGCTGCGGCGGTGGGCCGCATCACCATGGATCGACTGGTGGAGCGCGGCTACCCGAAGGCGTACGCCTGCGCGCTGGTGGCCAGTGGCGCGTGCACCGGCATTTTGATTCCACCGTCGATTGCGTACATCATCCTCGGGCTTGTCATGGGCGTTTCGGCCACAACGTTGTTTCAGGCGGCGTTTGTGCCCGGCGTACTGGTGTTAATCGCTGTCATCCTGACCAATGTCGTGGTTAACCGGATTCGCGGTTATGAAAAGTCTACCCTGCGTTTTTCGTGGCGCGTGTGGTTTGCAGCGCTCAGCAACGCGAAGTGGGCGCTGGCCATTCCGATCATTATCCTGGGCGGCATTTATTCTGGATGGTTTACGCCGACTGAGTCGGCGGCGGTGGCAGCGGCGGTAGCGCTCGCCATCGGGCTGATTCAGAAACGGATCACGGTGGCGCAGTTTCCGACCATGCTCGGCACCTCGGCCCGCGTGTGCGGCGTAATTTTGCCGATCATCGCAGCGGCGCTGCTGTTTGCGCAGGCGCTCACGGTGGTGGATGTGCCGCAAAAATTTGTTGAGCTGATGATGAGCTTTGGTGGTGAGAAAAATACCGTGATATTCATGATGCTTGCGCTGTGGGTGGTGGCGGGTTGCTTCATGGAGACGAGCCCGTGCATCGTGATCCTCGCACCGCTGATGTGGCCGCTCGCGCAAAAAATTGGCATGGAGCAGGTGCATTTCTGCGTTTTCATGATTACCACGCTCGGCCTTGGCTTCATCACACCACCGTTCGGATTGAACCTGTTTGTCATGTCCGGGCTCACGCGGACGCCGCTTACCGCCATCGCCCGCGAAGCGTTGCCGTTCGTGTTCAGCATGATTGTGGTGGCCGCGCTGATCGGCTATCTGCCTGAGATTTCCATGTTTAGTTTTCGCAAGTAGCGTGCCGCATTGTTGCGCCAAGCGATCCACCAGCACCGCGCATTTGGTGCAACAGCTTTTCGGCTAGTACCTTTTCTGTATTGGGCATAGATATGCATTTTCCTAAAAGTCGACTTATTGCAGTATTGCGGCGTAGTCTTATATATTGCGTCAATCCACAAGAAAGCTGATGCTTCAATATGATCCTCCCACCCGCCCTTCGCGCCGCGTGCGCGCAACATGTCCGTGCCGATAAGTAACCTCGACGGCGGCCCGCTTTACAAAGGCGTGCAGCGCGCGCTGATGGAGCAATTGGCAGCGGGCGATTTGAAACCCGGCCAGCTCATACCATCGGAGCGGCAGTTGGCGACCGAATACAGCGTGTCGATTGGCACGCTGCGCAAAGCGATCGACGAGTTGGTGGAGAACCGCATCCTCATTCGGCAGCAGGGCAAAGGCACCTACGTCGCTTCGCATGACCGCGAGCGCTTGCTGTTCTATTTTTTCCACATCGTGCCGCAGAAGGGCGCGAAAAGCTATCCGCTGGTGGAAGCCGTGTTTTTTCATAAAGCGGTTGCCGATGAAGAGGTCGCCACGCGGCTGAATATCGCGGTTGGCGCGCCTACTTTTCATGTACGCAACAAGCTATCGCTGCTCAATGAAGTGGTATCTGTCGACGACATCACAATTGACCAGGCGCGCTTCGAGAAGCTCTCCGCCGCCCAATTCAAAGAGCGTCCCAATACGATTTACAACCTGTATCAGGACGCGTTTGGCATTACGGTGGTGCGCACCGATGAGCGGCTGCGGGCGGACGCGGCGTCCGTCGATCATGCCAAGTTGCTGAAAATCAAGGCTGGAACGCCCGTGCTCACTATCCGGCGGACGGCGTTCGACATGCGCGATGAACCTGTGGAGCTGCGCATTTCGACCGTGAATACGGCAGCGCACGAGTATTTTTCGGAGATTCTCTGACCGGCTGCTTCCCGCAGCGGGTGCAATTGCTGGCGCAAGCGTGCATTGGGGCCAAGCATGGGGGACGTTGCCGGTAGCAAGCAGACCCACGCCGCACTCTGCTCCCACCCCAAACTTCTCCTTCCGGGGCAGGCGGCTCAAAAGGACGAACCTCGCGCTATACTAATGGGCTTCCCCTGATTTTCATATCCGATCCACGCCTGATTGCAGCGGTCCATTCGACGTTTGCCGCGATCAAGTTACTGCAATGGCTCAGGGGCCACGTTGCAGTCACACCGGAGTTCCAGTCATGTCACGCGTCTGTCAAGTCACCGGCAAAAAGCCGATGGTGGGAAACAATGTTTCTCATGCCAACAACCGTACAAAGCGCCGCTTTCTGCCCAATCTGCAAAGCCGCCGCTTCTGGATTGAAAGCGAAAACCGCTTCATCCGTCTGCGCCTGACCACGGCCGGTATTCGCCTCATCGACAAGAACGGCATCGACGCTGTACTCGCCGATCTTCGCGCCGCTGGCACCCTCTAAGGAGCTTCAATCATGCGTGAAAAAATCAAACTCGAATCGACGGCTGGCACCGGTCATTTCTACACCACGACCAAGAACAAAAAAACGACGACTGAGAAACTCTCGTTCAAAAAGTTCGATCCGGTCGTGCGGAAGCATGTGATCTACAAGGAAATGAAGCTGAAATAACCAGCTACGGTCCCTAAAAAAAGCCCGCCAGATGCAAATCGGCGGGCTTTTTTTGTGGATTGCTGCGGCGCTTGTCGCAGCCCCCTCCGTGCAAATTTCACCGCTAACTACGGGCAAGCGGCGCGCTCAGCCCGCTGGATCGACGTGCGTCTTCGTTGAGTTTCGTCAACTTCGCAGACACTCGCGCGCGGTCAACGAGCACCACGACCAACACCGCTAACAACGCCAGCATCCACGCTCGCGGAAACGGAAACTCACGGTCGTCCGGCATGGCAACGGCCGCTTTGGCCTGCTGCTTCGCCAGCAGCGCGGAACCAGATTCTGTTGTCGAATGCCTATCGACAACAGGCTTCACCGAAGCGCTGACCGATTGCGTTGCCGACCGATCAATCGCAGTGAGCAGCGTTGCGTCGGAGCCCGCCTTTGCTTGCGCAGGTAGCGCCAGCAGCGCGCACGCTGCGAGCGTGAACCCGAATGAAACCCCAGTTCGACCTACTGAAGCAAATAAATTCATGATGAACCCTCGTCACTTTGATTAATTTTCAGGCGTCGGATAAGCCCGGTCCGCCGCTCATGTTGCTGACTATGCGAAAAGTCGGCCAGCGCGAAGCCGGGACGCAATAGTGCAGAGATTATTTGTGCCCTCAGACCAAAAGCGCGGCGGCGATAAACTACGAAAGCCCCGCGCAGCATGGGTTCCCGCGACAAGCGAACGAATCATCCGGCATCGCAACTGGTGTGAACTGCGCGACAAAAACGAGTGCGCTGCTGATTGCGTCACACGCCCTATGACAGATCAACGGTGGCTCATGCCGCCACCATGACGACGTCATTGGCGATGCAGACGAACTCCGACAATTTACGGCAGAACTGCCAAAAATAGGCAGCCCGATTCCGCGCGGTTGGGCAATAGCACGAGCGCCCCAGAACAAAAAAGGGCCCCCGTTGGGAGCCCTCTTGACACGAAAACCTTAGCGGCTACGCAAACCGCGCCAACCGATCCGAGAACGCCTGCAAGCGCACGACGCCAGAGGTTTCAGCGTTCTGGCGCCATGCTTGCCAGCGGGCTGTCAGTTGAGCCTGCGACTCGGTGGAACGAGCCCATATTGCCGCAAGATCCTGCCGCGCCTGATAGAGCTTTTTCAGTACATCGCTGTGCGCAAATGCTGCCGCCAGACGCACGCGTTGTACGTCCGCGAGTGTGGCCGCATCGGCACGGAAATCCTTGAGCAACTGGCGGAAGTGCGGCAGTTCAATTTCGCCATTCGCCGCTTTTACCTTCAGCGCCGCGAACTCCGATTTCGCCGTCGCCTTTACCATGCGTGCGTAGTCCTGCATCACGCGGTAGCGGTGCGTGATGATGGCTTGCAACGTTTCGTCAACGTCACCTTCGCTGGTGCGCAGTTTGAGCGCTGGTGCGACTTTGCGCACCGTCGCCAATCCCATAGCCGACAGCATGCGGATGTACATCCAGCCGATGTCAAACTCATACCAGCGCACCGAAAATTTCGCCGACGCGCCGTAGGCATGGTGATTGTTGTGCAGCTCTTCGCCACCGATCAGGATGCCGATCGGCACGATGTTGGTGGACGCATCTTCCGTGTGATGATTGCGATAGCCTAGTGCGTGGCCAGTGCCGTTGATGATGCCAGCGGCGGTGATCGGAATCCAGATCAACTGCATGCACCACATCGACACACCGGCAAAGCCAAACAGCGCGACGAAGATCACCAGCGACACGCCCATGCCGTGCCAGGTGTATTTGCTGTAGAGATTCCTCTCGATCCAGTCGTCAGGTGTGCCGTGGCCGTAACGCTCCAGCGTTTCCAGATTTTTCGCTTCTTTGCGGTACATGTCGACGCCGAAACGCAACACGCCCCAATGGCCGTGAATGACGGGGCTATGCGGGTCGTCGACGGTGTCGCATTTGGCATGATGTTTACGGTGAATGGCGACCCATTCTTTGGTCACCATGCCGGTCGACAGCCACAGCCACATGCGGAAAAAGTGCGACACAATCGGATGCAAATCAAGCGCGCGGTGCGCCTGCGCCCGATGCAGAAAAATGGTGACGGCTGCGATGGTCACGTGGCACAGCGCCAGCATCGTCAGCACATAGCCCCACCACGGCAAATCAATCGCGCCTTGCGCAACTGAAACCAGCGGGGACAGTAGGGAATCGATCAAGTGAACTTCTCCTGAAGTCGGTGAGGTGAGGTGCGACCGCCGTGCGTGGTTCGGGTGATTCGCTGTCTTTGCAGCATTGAAACTCACGTCGTCCGAATCGGTCAATGACCGGACGAGCCTTCGATTTTACGAGCTAAATCCAGAGCACCTCTAATAATTCATTTTTGGGGATGCAGTGTTAGGAGCCCGGAGCGCTGCAACCGCAACGTACGCCCTGATACGTGAGGATTGCGAGCACCGCGCGACGACACAATGCGCCGCACAAATGAATTATTAGAGGTGCCCTCCAGCTTTGCCTTGATTTACTCCTGCTAACGTAGCGTAATGTTTGGACTGAATTCGCCAATGTAAGTGCGAAGCCCCCTATTTCGCTATTCAGCTTTCGTCTGAAACGCCCTATTCAATTGGGAATAGGCCGATAATTCACCGCAAGTCGACTTTGTCCTTTTCACGCGCGTAGCCTCTATTGAATGCGCGTTTCTAGAAATAGTCGTTGCCATTTTCGCATCCCACACCACTCGCGAAGCCGAATTACCGTTGGCGAAGCGCTTGCGCCGCTCTGTCGTTCGCCAAATGGTTCCGTCTGCCTGCCGTTCATAGACTTCGCCTCGCATCGCACACAGAACCCGGAGAATGGCAATCATGGATGACGAACGCATACTCCCCGGGATGAACGCCAGGTGAAGATACGCAGCTTCTGCTCGGTTTGGAACAGGCACAAGGAGGCCTTGGCCTTTGAGCAAAGCTCGACACCGTAATGTAATTTTGCGCTCGATTTGTCATAGATTTGCGTTCGATTTGGCAGTG
>JAYVNO010000188.1:0-12146 GCA_043758415.1 Burkholderiales bacterium | reverse complement strand
AGCTTCTGAGTGCCAGTTTTGAAGCGTTGGATGGCAAAACGCAGCCATTGTCGGCGTGGCAGGGCAAGACTTTAGCGGTGAATTTTTGGGCAACCTGGTGCGGTCCGTGCCGTGAGGAAATGCCCGAATTCGTAAAAGCGCAGACTGAATTTGCTGCGAAAGGCCTGCAATTTGTCGGCATCGCAATCGACCGACGTGCGCCAGTAGAAAGGTTCGCGAAGGAATTAGCGATCAATTATCCGGTGCTATTGGGCGACGTGTCGTGGCTGGAGGCGGTAAAAACGATGGGCAATCCGCAAGGCGTGCTGCCGTTCACGCTGGTTATATCGCCGAATAGCAAAGTGATGCTTCGCCGCGTAGGTAAACTCAAATACGCCGAAATAGCAGCGATCTTCGCCTAAGTTCCGGATCCTGACGTTCAGTACTTTTCAACTATTTGGGCCTCAGCTTCCTGCTACGATGCCCGTGCTACGTCGGCTAAAGCGCCTGTTTTCTAACTAGTTGACTTTCCGACTTTTCGGCACTTCGTCCCCGTGCGTGCGTCGTTAGGGTGCAAAGTTGTTGCTCTCCGGATCTAGGGTCATGAATCATCCGCAAGCCGGGAGCCCATCAAAATCGCTGTCGCTAGACGGCAACAAATCTGGCGGAAAATCCAATTTTGAGGCAAACTAGTGTTATCTCAACTTAACTCGCTGCGATCTCACGGATCAAAGCGTCGCTGTCTTGATGGTCGAGGACACAGTAACCATTTCAAAAACGGACATTGCCAGCCTCGCCAAGGCAACGAGCGCCGCATTTGCGACCGCCGTTGCCGAGAAGCCAGTAAACGCAACGCCGCGAATTTTGTTACTGCACGGGCCAAACCTGAATTTGCTCGGTACCCGCGAGCCAGAAAAGTACGGTTCGACGACGCTGGCACAACTCGAATCACACTTGACCGAGCGCGCGGCAAAGGCAGGCTTCCAGCTCGACTGTCTGCAAAGCAATCATGAAGGTGTGCTGGTTGACCGCATTCACGCTACTCGCGCAGATGGCACCATCGCCTGCATCATCAACGCCGGAGCCCTGACACACACCAGCGTTGCACTACGCGACGCCTTCGCAGGCGCATCGCTCTCGTTCCTTGAGGTCCACATCACCAATGTGCACGCCCGCGAGGAGTTTCGCCACCACTCCTATTTGAGCGCCATCGCGCGCGGCATCATCGTCGGTTTTGGCGTGCGCGGTTACGACCTTGCGCTCGACTTTTTGACCCAGGCATCCGCCTAAAGCCTTTACCCGCACGTCGCCAGGTAACCCGTCGGGTTACTTCCCCCTTTTTCTTCTTTTCGAGGAGACCGTCGCATGGATCTGCGCAAACTGAAAACATTGATCGAACTCGTTCAGGAATCTGGCATCGCCGAGCTGGAAGTGACCGAAGGCGAAGAAAAAGTTCGAATCACCCGCACTGTCGCCAACACCATGCAGCCGTTCATGCAATACGCCGCACCCATGATGGCGCAGATGCCTCAGCAAGGCTTGCAGCCAGCAGCGCCGTTGCAGGCCGCTGCGGCCGCGCCCGCCCCGGTTGAGCCTGCAGGCCACGCTGTCAAGTCACCGATGGTCGGCACTTTCTACCGCTCGGCAGCGCCCGGTGCCAAGCCGTTTGTCGATGTGGGCTCTACCGTTTCCGTTGGCGATACGATTTGCATCATCGAGGCGATGAAGCTGATGAACGAGATCGAATGCGACAAGGCCGGCGTTATCAAGGCAATCCTCGTCGAGTCGGGCCAAGCCGTTGAGTATGGTCAACCCATGTTCATGATCGAGTAATTCCGTTCCCAATCCTGATATTGGCCAACCAAGACTTTGTTGGTTTCGCCTTGCTGTGCAAATGCACTATCTGCGGCTCACCGCCGCGTCCTGCTTGATTTTGAAACGGAACAAATCAGATGGCGCTCTCATTGACTGCGGCGAAAAAGCCGCCCACCCAGATGTTCGAGAAGATTCTCATCGCCAACCGCGGCGAGATAGCGCTGCGCATTCAGCGCGCCTGCCGTGAGATGGGCATCAAAACCGTCGTCGTACATTCCGAGGCCGACGCCGACGCGAAATATGTCAAGCTCGCCGACGAATCCGTGTGCATCGGTCCGGCACCGTCCGCGCAGAGCTATCTGAACGTGCCTGCCATCATCGCGGCGGCCGAGGTGACCGACGCTCAGGCAATTCACCCCGGCTACGGTTTTTTGTCTGAAAACGCGGACTTTGCCGAAAAAGTCGAGAAATCGGGCTTCGTTTTTATCGGCCCGCGCGCTGAAACTATCCGCCTGATGGGCGACAAGGTTTCCGCCAAATTGACCATGAAAAAAGCCGGTGTTCCGGTGGTGCCGGGCGTCGACGGCGCGTTGCCGGACGACCCGCGCGAGATCATCAAAATTGCACGCAGCATCGGCTACCCGGTCATCATCAAGGCGTCCGGCGGTGGCGGCGGTCGCGGCATGCGCACGGTCCACACCGAAGGCGCGCTGATCAGTGCGGTCACGCTGACTAAAGGCGAGGCGTTAGCCGCATTTGGCAACGGCACGGTGTACATGGAAAAATTCCTTGAAAACCCGCGCCACATCGAGATTCAAATCCTCGCCGATCAGCATAAAAATGCGGTGTATCTTGGCGAGCGCGACTGCTCGATGCAGCGCCGCCATCAAAAAATTATCGAAGAGGGCCCTGCACCCGGAATCGCGGATCGGCTGATCGCCAAGATCGGCGAGCGTTGCGTCGAGGCCTGCAAAAAAATCGGCTATCGCGGTGCTGGCACGTTCGAGTTTTTGTATGAGAACGGTGAGTTTTATTTCATTGAAATGAACACACGGGTGCAGGTGGAACATCCGGTGACGGAGCTGATCACCGGCGTTGACATCGTGCAGGAACAGATCAAGATCGCGGCCAACCAGAAGATGATCTTGCGGCAAAAGGACATCATCAAACGAGGCCACGCCATCGAGTGCCGTATCAACGCGGAGGACCCGAATACCTTCGTGCCGTCGCCGGGTCGCATAACCAACTGGCATGCTCCGGGCGGGCCGGGGATTCGCGTCGATTCGCATGCCTACAACGGCTATTTCGTGCCACCGAATTACGACTCGATGATCGGCAAATTGCTGGCGTACGGCGCGACGCGCGAGCAGGCGATTGCCCGCATGCGCATCGCCTTATCTGAGATGATCGTTGAAGGCATCAAGACCAACATTGAACTGCATCGCGAGCTGATGGACGACGCGCAATTCGTCAAAGGTGGCTTCTCGATTCATTATCTTGAGCAGCGCATGGCCAAACTCGCCGAGCGACGCAAGTAACGAGCATGGCACTGTCGTGGATTGAAATTTCCGGCCCGGTCAAAGGGGCGGCGGCGGACGCGATTGCTGACGCGTTGCTCGCGGCCGGTGCGCTAGCCGTAGATGTGGCTGACCTTAACGCTGAGAGCGACGCCGAGCAGCCGATTTTTGGTGAGCCAGGCATGGCGCTCACGCAACGCTGGGCGGACAGCCGCATCGCTGCCTTGTTTGAAGGCGACGCTTCCGCAGACCAACTGGAAGCGCTGTGGAACTCACTACGTGCAGAGGCGACCGAGAGCCTCGGCCCGCACGAATTTCGCGTGGTGCCGGAAACCGACTGGGTGCGCGCCACGCAAGCGCAGTTCGAGCCGATAGCCATTACGCCCAACTTGTGGATCGTGCCCACGTGGTGCGTGCCGCCCAATCCTGCTGCGATCAATCTACGCGTTGATCCCGGCCTCGCCTTTGGCACCGGTACGCACCCGACGACGCGCCTGTGTTTGCAGTGGTTGAGCGAACTGCCGCTGCCAGGCAAAACCGTGCTTGACTACGGCTGCGGTTCGGGCATTCTTGCAATGGCTGCGGCAGCACTTGGCGCGGCAAGCGTATTCGGCGTTGACATTGATCCGCAAGCGGTGGAGACAGCACGCTTCAACGCTGAGGCTAACGACCTTCACGTGACATATGCCCTGTCCGACCGCGAACTGTATCAGCAATACGACGTGGTCGTAGCCAACATTCTTGCCGGGCCACTGACCGTGCTCGCCCCCGCCATTTGCGCTCACGTCCAACTCGGCGGGCAGCTCGCGCTCGCAGGTATTCTCGCGCCACAAATTGAACGTATTCAAGCGGCCTACGCGCCGTGGGTTGCCTTGAGCGTCACCGCGGAGCGCGAGGGTTGGGTGCGCATGACGGGCACTCGTCATTAGGGCACCTCTAAAAATTCATTTGTGGGGCGCATTGTGTCGTTACGGTGTGCTCGCAATCCTCATGTGACCTGCGCGTACATTCCGGTTGCTGCGCGCCCCGCGCCTAACACTGCATCCCCAAAAATTGAATTTTTAGAGGTACCCATTAGTCCGCTGACTGTTCGCACACCTGTAGCGTTTCCCGGCTACGCTACGATTGCAGCATGACGGGTCCGACTCAAGTTTCAGCGGTAACGCAATGTCCGCATTGCAATGCCAAATTTCGCGTGCGGCCCGAGCAGGTCAAACTGCATGCGGGACTGGTGCGCTGTGGCGCTTGCCGAGGCATTTTCGACGCCGTCGAGCACTTGATCGAGGGCACGTTGCCGACAGTGGACCCGATCAACGAACACGGCGAAGTCACGCCACCGCAAACGATCATTCAGGGCATGCCCGCGATGACGCAATCAGCAGAGCCGCCCGAGCGCCGGGAAGGGACGGTGCCCGAGCCAGGCGATGGGTCACAGACGCAGGCCGCTGCCTCCATGTGGAAGCTGCGAGCTGGCGCAGAATCGAAAACAACGCAAGGGCAAAACGCAGCGGTCACTTCTGCGAGTAGCCAATCCCTTGAAATTCGCAACATGGATGCCGACGAACGGCAGGCCGATGCGCCGCCGCCCGGTGCGCTGAACAGCTATCGCTGGCGTCCTGCGCCGCAGACCAGCTTGCCTGCGATGCGCTGGGTTTACGCGCTGCTCTGCCTGTTCAGCGTCATCGCGCTTGCGGCGCAGGCCACGTACTTTTTTCGTGATGAAATCGCTAGTCGTGTGCCGCAAATGGCGCCGGGTCTGGTAGCGGCGTGTACGTATCTGGATTGCCGATTGCAGCCCCTCAGGCGCGGTGAATCGCTGGGCTTTATCGGCACTGAGCTCGCTGCCGACCCCGCGCATAAAGGTTTGCTGATTTTTACCGCGACGCTGCGCAATTCCGGTGCGACGGCGGTTGCGTATCCGCATCTGGTGCTCTCGCTCGACGGCCTCGGCGGTGAAATGGTGGTGCGCCGGGTGTTCACTCCAGTCGAGTTTGCACCCGCCACGGCGAGTCTCGTGCGTGGCCTTGAAGCGGGTGCCGAGATCGAGGTCAAGCTCTATCTTGATGCCAGTCAGACTAACGTGGTCGGTTTCAAGGTGGACCACGCGTACTTGTAAACGCGTGCCGCCTCCGTCCCGTTTTTGCAAATGCAGACTTCACGACTGTCCCCCCACTGGCTCGCGCTCTGGGTCGTTGGCGTGTGTGTGGCAGTGATCGTATACGCGAGCTTGCAGCCGTTTTCGAGCTGGGTCGCGCCGGAGCCGCCGGTCACCTATTTTTTATGGCACTGGCACCAGCGCTGGACGGTGTCGGATGCCGCATTCAACGTGGTGGCCTATGTGCCGCTCGGCGCAGCGTTGGTGATTACCTGGCCCGCCAACTGGTCGCGCACGCTCAGGATAGCACTCACCATTGCGCTGGCCACCGCGTTATCGATCAGCATGGAAACTGCGCAAATGTGGCTGCCAACGCGCTACGCGAGCATTTTCGATACGCTCGCAAACGTGGTCGGGACGGTGATGGGTGCGCTGCTGGGCATCGCGCTAATCGCGTTCACGCCGATGATGGCGTGGCTCAATCGCGCGCGCAACGAACTGGTGATTCCCGGCGCGTCAGGCGAGTTGAAGCTGGTGTTGCTCATCGTATGGTTGCTGGCGCAAATCAATCCGGCGATTCCGCTATTTGGTGCGACGTTTCATCCCGGCCAGCAAGCCGCGTTCGACCCCGCAGTGGTGATCGTGGAATTCGCGCAAACGGCAGCCGCGTTGATCGGCATTGGTCTGTTTACCGACCTCACCATGCGCAAACGCTGGATGGGCGGCATCGCGCTGGTGCTCTTCGTCGGCGCGGCGATTGCACTGAAAACTGCGGCTGCGCAGGCGGTGCTGAAACCGTTGGCGTGGGAGGAGTGGTTGCGCCCCGGGCATACGTTGGGTTTGGCGGGCGGCGCATTCGCATTGATGGTGCTGTTCTGGTTGCCGCGTAACGCTAAGTCAGTGCTGGCGGGCATTGCGTTGCTATCGAGCGTGCTCATCAATTTGTTGTTGCCGGACTTCGTCGCGGCGAAAGCGCCGTTGTCGATTTTTAGCTGGAACTACGGCCACTTGCTGCACCTGAACGGCTTAACACACACCATTGTGATTTTGTGGCCGTTCGTCGCCACCGGCGTGCTGTTCTGGCGATTTGTGGTGCCGCCTGCGCGACGTGTTGCTGGTGAATAGCGGCGCGTCAGTGACCACTTAAAATACGACGATGACGACTCCATCCAACCAGCTCATTGACGGCCCAGCAGGTGCGCTGGAAGTGGTGTTCACGAAGCCTGACGGCCAACCGCCCACCGCGCTCGCGTTGATCTGTCACCCGCATCCGCAGTTTGGCGGCACGATGGATAACAAAGTGGTGCAAACGTTGGCCAGAGCCTTTGTGGAGCTGGGTTGCGCTACGATGCGCTTTAATTTTCGTGGCGTCGGCAACAGCGCAGGCGTGTTCGACGACGGCATTGGCGAGACCGAAGACGCAGCCGCGGCGCTCGCATGGGCGAACGCAAAATTGCCTGCTTCCACGCCATTGATTGCCGCGGGGTTCTCGTTCGGATGCTTCGTGCAAACCCTGCTGCTGCCGCGCTCGCAGCCGCAGCAATTGGTGCTGGTCGGGCCTGCCGTGAACCGTTTCAAAATACCCGAAGTCGCCAAAGACACGCTCATCATTCATGGCGAAGAAGATGACGTGGTGCCGCTCTCTGACGTGATGAACTGGGCGCGACCTCAGGGTGTTCCGGTTACGGTATTTCCCGGCGCAGGGCACTTTTTTCACGGGCGATTGACAGAGCTTAAGGCTGTGATCAAACGCAATGTTTTGCTCGCGTCAAGATAAGACAACAAAAAATCATGCTCTGGATCAAATCGTTGCACATCATCACCATGGTCACATGGATGGCTGGTATTTTTTATCTGCCGCGTCTGTTTGTGTACCACGCGCAGGCCAATGTGCAGGGTGATGCGGCGGGCGACGCACGCTTCAAAATCATGGAGCGCAAACTGTTCTGGGGCATCATGACGCCCGGCGCGATCCTCACCATTATTTTCGGTTGCTGGCTGTGGTTCGGCTACGGTATCTCAGGCAAATGGCTGATGTGGAAACTCGTGTTCGTGCTGTTGCTTATCGGCTTTCACGTCTGGTGCCTCGGGCAAATGCGATTGTTTGCAGCGGGCACTAATACCAGAACGGAACGCTATTTTAGGGCGCTCAATGAGTTGCCGGTGTTCGCGCTATTCGCTATCGTGATTCTCGTTGTCGTGAAGCCGTTTTAGGGATCTGCCGCAGTATGTTTTCAACTGCGGATGTCTCGTCACGAGCGCTCGTTCTCTTTTCCGGCGGGCAAGACTCTACCACCTGTCTGGCATGGGCGTTGGAGCGTTTTGCGCATGTGGAGACAATTGGTTTTGACTATAGGCAGCGGCATCGTATTGAGATGGACGTGCGGATCGAAACGCTCCGCGAGATGCGCGCTGCATTTCCACAATGGCGTGACAAATTGGGGGAAGATCACGTGGTTGATCTTGCGGTGCTTGGGCAGATTAGTGACACGGCATTAACGCGTGACGTTGCGATTGCGTACGAAAAAAACGGCATGCCGAACACATTCGTGCCGGGGCGAAATTTGCTGTTCCTCACGTTTGCCGCGACGGTTGCTTATCGGCGTGGTTTGAACGTGCTGGTCGGTGGCATGTGCGAGACCGATTTTTCGGGCTACCCGGATTGCCGCGACAACACGATGAAAGCGATGCAGGTGGCGTTGTCACTCGGCCTCGATAAAAAGTTGCGTGTTGAAACCCCGCTGATGTGGATCGACAAGGCCGACACGTGGGCGCTGGCCGAATCGCTGGGTGGTGCTGCGCTGACGGATTTGGTGATTGAGCACACCCACACTTGCTACAACGGCGTGCGCGAAACCCTGCATGCGTGGGGCTACGGATGTGGTGAATGTCCGGCGTGCGCGTTGCGCAAGGCGGGATTTGAGAAGTGGCGTTCGCGATGAACTTTAATGCGAATGGAATCGGTAGGGTGGGCACCCCGTGCCCACCAAGCGGTGGCAATGCCGAGGGTTCTCGTTTGCGAGCGGACGGTGGGCACGGGGTGCCCACCCTACGCACTGCGAAACCGATATGACCTATTCGGTCAAGGAAATCTTCTACACGCTGCAAGGCGAGGGCGCCAACGCGGGGCGTCCGGCGGTGTTTTGTCGCTTTGCCGGTTGTAATCTTTGGAGTGGAGTGGAGCGGGATCGCGCCGCAGCCGTCTGCAAATTTTGCGACACGGATTTCGTCGGCACGGACGGCACATTGGGTGGCAAATACGTTACTGCCGCTCAGCTCGCTGCCGTAGTCGCGAGTGAATGGCCGATCACGTCGAAAGGCAAACGGTTGGTGGTTTGCACCGGCGGTGAACCGCTGTTGCAACTCGATGCGCCGCTGATTGCAGCGCTTCACGCCGAAGGCTTTGCGATTGCGGTGGAAACCAACGGCACGATTGCAGCACCGGCAGGCATCGACTGGATCTGCGTCAGCCCAAAAGCGGGCGCATATCTGGTGCAAACGTGTGGGCAGGAATTGAAGGTTGTCGTGCCGCAACTATTGGACTTTGATTACCTGAGCGCGCTCGATTTTGAGCATCGCTTTGTGCAGCCGATGGACGGTCCGTCGCGGCTTGAAAACACGCAGTTTGCGATTGACTGGTGTTTGCGAAATCCGCAGTGGCGGCTGAGCGTGCAAACTCATAAAGTCATCGGCATCCGATAATCGCGACATGAACTACGAAATCTCGCAACGCTTTTACTTTGATGCTGCTCACACATTGAAGCGCACGATTGAGGCGGCGGGTTCGCGGCGCATTCATGGCCACACGTATCACTGCGAGGTGTCGCTCGCGGGTGTGCCGGACGCTAAGAGCGGCATGGTGAGTGACCTTGGTTTGTTGCGTGCGCGGCTAGATCTGGTGCGCGAGCAGTTGGATCATCACTATTTGGATGAAGTACCCTCACTCGGCGTACCGACGCTTGAAAATCTCTGTAAGTTTGTCTGGCAGGCAGTCGAACCGCACTTCGCCAACATCGCGGGCGTGCGCGTCTGGCGCGACGGCATGGGTGACGCCTGCACTTTAAGAAAATAATAATGAACGCCTCCACCTCACCATCTCTACAAAAATTCTTCGCTCCCTGCCCCCGCGGCCTTGAGACAGTTCTGTTCGAAGAACTGACTGCACTCGGTGCGCTGCACGTCGGGCCGACCGATGGTGGTGTTGCGTTTCAGGGGGCTTTCACGCTCGGTTATCGCATCTGTTTATGGAGCCGCATTGCCAGCCGTGTGTTGTGGCAATTAGCGGTGGATGAGTATCGTTCCGAGGAGGATATTTTCTCGCTGGCGCGTGACATTGAATGGCCGCAATTGTTCTCGGCGCACAACACCATCCGCGTGCAGGTGGACGCGATTCGTTCGCCGGTCACGAGCCTTGAATTTGTGACGCTGCGCGTGAAGGACGCGATTGTCGACAGCTTCCGCGAGGCGGGCGAGGATCGTCCGTCGGTGAACACCAGCATGCCCGATATGCGCATTCATGTATTCCTGACGACGCACACCGCGACCGTCTACCTTGATCTTGCGGGCGAAGCCTTGTTCAAGCGCGGCTATCGGCGCGAAGGTTTGGCCGCGCCGTTGCGTGAGAATCTGGCAGCGGGCATGCTCGCGCTCAAGGGCTGGAAAGGGCAGATGCCGTTGTTCGACCCGATGTGCGGCAGCGGCACGATTTTGACCGAGGCTTTGAGCCTCGCCATGAATCTTGCGCCCGGCGCGCAGCGACCGTTCGCGTTCGAGAAAATGCTCAATTTTCAGGCAGACGATTTTCATGCGGTGCGCGACGCAGCGGCCAACGCGGGCAAGCCGTTGCCCGAAGGTTTGTTGTTCGGCAATGACCGCGATGCCGAGGCCGTGGATACCACGCGCAGGCATCTGCAAAACATTGGCGGCGAGGCGAACGCGGCTCGCGTTGCGCTGACCAACGTCGCGATCGAAACGCTCGATTCACCCGGTCCCAATGGCTTGTTGCTGACCAATCCCCCGTACGGTGAACGTCTCGACGAACTGGAAGATTTGAAGTTGTGGTATCCGTTGGTCGGCACCTGGCTCAAGAAAACGATGGCGGGCTGGAAGGCGTGTTTCATCACGGCTGACCGCGCGCTGCCCGGCGGCATGGGCTTCAAACCGTCGAAGCGCACGCCACTGTTCAACGGCGCGCTGGATTGCCGATTGTTTGAGTTTGAGTTGTATGCCGGTTCAAAGCGCGAGCGGCCTGCGGGCGAAGCGCCTAAAATGGGTCGTTAACGCAGATCGAAGCAACGCCATGTACGAATCCGAAATCACCAAATTTATCCGCGAGCTGAAAACCGCGCGCCCGCATCTCGAAGAAGAGCAGCGCAAAGGCCGCGCGATCTGGTGGGACAAAAAGCCACTCGATATGAAAGAAGTGGGCGAGCAGAACGCTGCCACGGTGCCGCAGCAGCCGTATCCGTACGCGACGAAGTAGCTCGCGCCGCTTATAGGGTGCGCTCCGCGCACCCATCTTCAGCACACGGAAACGTTGCCAAAATCATCACTTGGTGCGCAGAGCGCACCCTATGTATTGCCTCAGTTGAGAAATCGGCGAACATGGAAGCCTCAATCACACACACTCTCGATACCACCGATGAGCGCCGCTTTGCTGGCCTCGTGCGGCTTTACGGTAACGTCGGTTTCGCGCGCATCCGCGCTGCGCACGCCGTGGTCGTCGGCATCGGTGGCGTCGGCTCGTGGGCCGCAGAATCTTTGGCGCGATCAGGCATCAGTCAGATCACGCTGATCGACATGGATGTCGTAGCCGTTTCCAATCTCAATCGTCAAGCGCACGCCACTTTCGACAACCTCGGGCGCAACAAAGTCGACGCGATGCGCGAGCGAATTTTGAGCTTCGCGCCGGATTGCCTCGTGAACGTGATCGACGATTTTGTGAGCACCGACAACGTGACCACGATCCTGCCTACGGACGCCACATTCGTCATCGACGCCATCGATAAAGTGAACGCCAAAGCGGGGCTGGTGGCGCACTGCCGCACGCTCGGTTTGCCGATTTATGTGTGCGGCGGATCGGGTGGCAAAACCGACACCACCCGGCTCGTCAGCGGCGATTTAGCGTTCACCGAACACGACGCGCTGCTCGCCAAATTGCGCCTGACGCTGCGCCGTCAATACGGCTTTCCGCGCGGTGACAAAAAATTCAAAGTGACGGTTGTCTATTGCAGTCAACGCCAGCTAGAGGCACCCGAGGACGGCGGCGCGGGCTTGTCCTGCGCGGGCTACGGCTCGGCGATGCACGTGACGGCGAGCATGGGTTTGATGGCGGCAGGGCACGCGTTGAACGCGGCGGCAGCGGGCTGAGATTTGAGCGCGCCATCAGCAAATCTTCGGTAACAGCTTATTGCTGAAACATCCGTTAAATAGGGGCTTAGTGCGATAAACGTCGGTTTATCGACTTTTGCCGAAAACGGCAGTTAGCCCCAATGGAATGGGGCTTTAACCAAAAAGCCATACCGTTTTTATGCGGTAAGTAGCCCCTCTCCGCCCCTTCGCCTGACGCAAGTGACGCCAGGCAAACGCAGCCTCAACGCATCGTAAACTTGAACGGGACTACGTAGCTGACGTCGCGTCTGGTTTCGGGCAGCACGCATTCCGGTGCGCGCAACGAGACGCTAAAAAGCGCGACGACGTCGTACTTGAGAGCGTCGACCGACACAGTGCGCGCTGTGACG
>JAYVNO010000187.1:0-12175 GCA_043758415.1 Burkholderiales bacterium | reverse complement strand
GAGCCCGGAGCGCAGCAACCGGAGCGTACGCCCTGGTACGTGAGGATTGCGAGCACCGCGCGACGACACAATGCGCCCCACAAATGAATTATTAGAGGTGCCCACATATCAACCCGCTTTAAATGTTTCGGCGTCTACCGAGCCCGGATTGAGCGCCTTCAGCGCCGCCAGCAATTGATCCATTTCTTCGGGCTTGCCAATAGAAATGCGCAGCGTATTGACCATGAGGGGATGCTGCGCAGAAACGTTTTTGACCAGAATGCCGCGCGCTTTCAGGCCTTCATGCACGGCAGTCGCATCAGGAAACCGGGCCAGCACGAAGTTCGCGACTGAAGGGAACGGCGTCACGCCGGGCAACGCCGACAAAGCCGCAAACAGACGCTCGCGCTCGGCAATCATCGATGTGGCGTGGCGTTTCAACTCATCGTAATGATCGAGCATCACGACAGCTGCGACCTGTTGCAGCACGCCAACATTGAACGGCCCGCGGACTTTATCGATTTCGTTAATCCATTCCGGCGCGCCGAATGCATAGCCGAGACGTACGCCCGCAAGACCGATCTTGGACAGCGTGCGCATGACCAGCAGATTCGGAAATTCGTCGAGCCGCGACATCCATGAGCGTTGCGCGAACGGCTCGTAAGCTTCGTCGATGACGACCAGCCCCGGCGTGGCACGGATGATGGCCGCGACCGCATCGTCGGGATAGGCGTTTCCGGTTGGATTGTTGGGAAACACGATCCAGACTAGTTTCGGTTGCTCGCGTTTGATCGCGGCTAACGTGGCGTCTAGATCGAGTGAGAAGTCCGCGTTCAACGGCACGCTCACGTAGCGGCCCGCCACCGCGTTCGCCGCGTTCTTGAACACGACGAATGAGGGTTCAAGTGAGAGCACCGTGCCACCGCCCGCAATCGTTGCCATCGAAATCATGGTGATGATTTCGTCCGAACCGGAGCCCAGAATGATGCCGTGATGCGCAGCGATGCCGAGCTTCTCGCGCAGCTTGGCTTTGAGTTCAGGCGCTGCCGGATCGGGGTAACGATTGAATGCGGCCTCGGAGACAGCTTTCGCCAAGGCGGCGCGCATGGCGGGCGCGGACTGCGGCGTATCGAGATGGTTGTCTTCCATCAGCTCAATCTTGATGCCCTTCCACGGAGGCGTCACCGGGTAGGCGCGCATGGCTTGCACTTCGGGGCGGATGGTTGTTTCGATAAATTCGCGTGTGGTCATGAGTGGCTCGGGTTTGCTCCCTCTCCCTTGGGGAGAGGGTTGGGGTGAGGGTGGCGGCGTTGAGTCCAAGTTGGGATCAGGTGCAGCGATATTTCGGCTTTAAGAGCGCCCTTCGGCAAGCTCAGGACTAAAGGCGTGCCGCGACCCCACGTTTCGCCTGCAACGTGGGGTCGCGGCAGAGCCGCTCCTACAGGTGCGATGATGGCCTCGCATCTGTTAAGGGCACCTCTAATAATTCATTTGTGGGGTGCATTGTGTCGTCGCGGGTGCTCGCAATCCTCACGTGACCTGCGCGTACGCTGCGGTTGCTGCGCTCCGGGCTCCTAACACTGCATCCCCAAAAATAAATTATTAGAGGTGCCCTTAAGCCATCCGCATCTCCGCCGCCCTTGCGTGCGCCTGCAAACCCTCAGCGTAGGCGAGCGTTGCGGCGGCGCTACCTAGCGTTCTTGCACCTGCATCGGAGGCATAAATGATGCTCGTTCGCTTCTGAAAATCGTACACGCCGAGCGGTGAGGAGAAGCGCGCTGACCGCGACGTAGGCAGCACGTGATTGGTGCCCGCCACATAATCGCCGAGCGATTCGCTACTGCCGTAACCCATGAAAATTGCGCCCGCGTGCCGCAGCAATGGCAACAGCGCTTCCGGATCGGCGACGGAGAGTTCCAAGTGCTCCGGCGCGATGCGATTGCTGATCTCGCAGGCTTCTTCCAGCGTTTGCGTTTTGACGATGGCGCCGCGACCCGCGAGCGATGCGGCGATGATCTCCTTGCGTAGCATCGTGGGTAGCAATTTTTCGATGCTCGCTTGAACGGCGGCGATCAGCGCCTCAGACGGTGTCAGCAAAATCGACTGCGCCACTTCGTCATGCTCGGCTTGTGAAAACAAATCCATCGCAACCCAATCGGGGTTCGCGTTCTCATCGGCAATCACCAAAATTTCCGACGGCCCGGCGATCATGTCGATGCCAACGATGCCGAACACGCGCCGCTTTGCGGCGGCAACATACGCGTTGCCCGGCCCGACGATTTTGTCCACCGCAGGTACGGTTGCCGTGCCGTACGCCATCGCGCCGACCGCTTGCGCGCCACCGATGGTAAACACGCGATCAACCCCAGCGAGATGCGCTGCAGCGAGCACGGTGGCGTTTTTCACCCCATCGGGCGTCGGCACCACCATGATGATCTCGCGCACGCCAGCGACCTTGGCGGGCACCGCGTTCATCAGCAGCGACGACGGGTAGGCCGCCTTGCCACCTGGCACGTATAGACCCACACGATCCAGTGGCGTGATCTGCACGCCGAGCTGCGTGCCGTCGGCTTCGGTGTAGCGCCAGCTCTCCGCGATCTGGCGGCGGTGATACGCCTCAATGCGGTCGCGAGCGAGTATCAACGCGGCTTTAAGATCAGGATCGAGCGCGTCGAAGGCGTTCTTCATCTCCCCTTTTGACAGTTCCAGT
Organism: Burkholderiales bacterium; assembly: GCA_043758415.1. Taxonomy (GTDB): domain Bacteria; phylum Pseudomonadota; class Gammaproteobacteria; order Burkholderiales; family Casimicrobiaceae; genus Casimicrobium. Next base: position 9,486 of record JAYVNO010000187.1, on the reverse strand, counting down.
GCGGCCATTGATGGCGCGTCAACGCGGTCGAATTTCTTCGTGTATTCGAGCACGGCGTCGTCACCACGCGCACGAACATCCGCGAGAATCTGCGCGACTGTTGCGTCAACGGTTTCGTCCAACGCGCCCGCGTGATGCGTTAACGCGTCGAGCGATTTGAGGAAATCAGGGCGTGAAGAATCGAGTAATTTCATGGTGTGTGAACGGGCAACTTAGTGCCCGCGTGGCGCTCGTTTTATCAACAACTTTAATGGACGAGGCTTATTTAATATGGGCTTAGAAGCGGTTTAGGACGAATATCGACTTTAGTAAAAACTTGCATCTATGCCCATATTCAATGGGGGTTTCCGCTTAAAGTTATTGCGTTGAGACATGTCTAATGGGCACCTCTAATAATTCATTTTTGGGGATGCAGTGTCGCAGTTGGCAACGTCGGCCCGGAGCGCAGCAACCGGAATGTACGCGCAGGTCACATGAGGATTACGAGCACCGCGCGACGACACAATGCGCCGCACAAATGAATTATTAGAGGTGCCCTAAATTTAACTCCACAAACCGCCGTCATACTCGCCCCCCGACAAGAGCATTCGAGGGCAGGCTCCGGCGGGTATCCAGCGCGTGGCAAACCAAGCCAGAAATGAGCAGCTCCGCGACGACAAACGTTCTGGATTCCCGACTGCGCCGAGAATGACGCCCGTGGTTTGTAACTGACGCCAGTGCGGCGTGTGGGCGACCAATTGCCCATACTACGATCTCACATCAATCGATTTGGCAAAACTCTCAATGATCGGCATGATGGCGTCGCGTTTGGTCTTGAGTGCGGCCTGATTGACGATGAGTCGCGCAGAAATATCGGCAATCTTTTCGACCGCTTTGAGGTGATTGGCCGCGAGCGTCGCGCCACTGCTGACCACGTCGACAATCGCGTCTGCCATGCCGACGAGCGGAGCCAATTCCATCGAACCGTATAGCTTGATCAAATCAACGTGGACACCTTTTTTTGCAAAGTGCGCGCGCGCTGTTGTGATGTATTTGGTGGCCACACGCAAACGGCGTCCACGCTGCACCAACGCTTCGTAATCGGTGCTGTCTGGCACGGCGACCATAAGGCGACACTTCGCAATATTCAGGTCAAGCGGCTCATACAAACCCGCCGTGTCCTGCTCCATCAAAATGTCCTTGCCCGAGATGCCAATGTCTGCGCCGCCCTGCTGCACATACGTCGGCACATCACTCGCGCGCACTAGCACCACGCGCACATCGTCGCGCTGCGTGAGCAGGATCAGTTTGCGCGATGATTCCGGGTCTTCCAGTACGTCGATACCCGCCGTGCGCAACAGCGGACGCGTGTCGTCTAGGATGCGGCCCTTCGACAGTGCAAACGTAATCATGTCGAGATGCGCTCGATGCGCGCGCCGAGACCGATCAGCTTGTCTTCGAAGTGTTCGTAGCCGCGGTCGAGGTGATAGATGCGGTCGATCATCGTGTCGCCACTGGCGCAAAGTCCGGCAATCACAAGGCTTGCCGATGCGCGCAGATCGGTGGCCATCACGTTCGCGCCCTTGAGCGATTTCACGCCCTGCACGACTGCGGTATTGCCGGTCACCTCGATGCTCGCGCCTAGACGCGACAGCTCGGAGACGTGCATCATGCGGTTCTCAAAAATGTTCTCCGTCATTACGGCGGTGCCTTCGGCGACGACATTCATCGCCATCACCTGCGCCTGCATGTCGGTCGGAAACGCCGGGTACGGCGCGGTTTTAACGCTGACGGCCTTGAGCGCGCCTTTGCGCGCGATGGTGATCGCCGTGCCACTGATCGAAATGCTGCAACCGGCGTCGCGCAGCTTGTCGAGAATGGCCTCCATCGAAGCTACCGGCGCATCAAGCAAAGTGATTTCTCCGCCGACAGCTGCCACAGCGCAGGCGAAGGTGCCAGCCTCGATACGATCCGGCATCACGCGATAGGTTGCAGCGTGCAAATCGTCAACGCCGGTGATGGTGATGCTGTCGCTGCCCGCGCCAGAAATTTTCGCGCCCATCGCGATCAGGCAGTTGGCGAGATCGACCACCTCCGGCTCGCGCGCGGCGTTTTCAATAATGGTCACGCCGTCGGCCAAGGTCGCGGCCATCATGATGTTTTCGGTGCCGGTGACGGTCACCATATCCATCACGATGCGCGCGCCCTTCAGGCGACCGCCGGGGGCTTTGGCGTTGATGTAGCCACCGTCCAACGTGACCTCCGCGCCCATCGCCTCCAAACCCTTCAAATGCTGATCGACGGGCCGTTGACCAATGGCGCAACCGCCGGGCAGCGACACGCGGGCTTCACCCCAACGCGCCACTAGCGGGCCGAGCACGAGCACCGAGGCGCGCATGGTTTTAACGAGGTCATATTCGGCAACAGGTTTGCTCAGCGTGCTGGCATCAATCTCGATACGGTGCGTCTCTGTGCGCGACGCGCTGACACCCATCTGGTTTAGCAGGCGAACGATAGTGCGCGTGTCGTTCAGTTGCGGCACGTTGGTGAACGTAACCGGTGCCTTGACCAAAAGCGACGAGCAAAGGATCGGGAGCGCAGCATTCTTGGCGCCGGAAATGCGCACTGATCCGCGCAGCGGGCCGTTGCCGGTAACTCGCAATTTGTCCATGACTTAACCCTTTGCCGCCCACTGCTCGGGGGAGAATGTTTTCATCGAGAGCGCATGCACTTCCGCTTTCATGCGATCGCCAAGGGCCGCGTAAACGCGCTGGTGCTGCTTGATCATCGAAAGGCCCTGAAATTCAGCGCTGACAATCGTCGCGTAAAAGTGTTGACCGTCGCCTTCAACCTCAATGTGCGTGCAGGGCATTGCGGCGCTGATGTAATTTTTCAGAGTGTCTGGAGTAAGCATTACTGTCTCAGTTTGTAGCCGCTCGCAAGCATGCGCATGGCGATGATGGTGAGCAAAATGACGAAAAATGATACGACCGCAAGGCTGCGCCAAGGACTCACGTCCGACACCGCAAAAAAGCCATATCGGAAGCCGTCGATCATGTAAAAAAATGGATTGAGATGCGACAAACTTTGCCAAAAGGCAGGCAACGAATGAATCGAATAAAACACTCCGCTTAAAAACGTAGCGGGCATGATGATGAAGTTTTGAAACACAGCAAGATGGTCAAATTTTTCCGACCAGATGCCTGCAATCAGCCCCAACGTGCCCATGATGGCGCTGCCGCCAGCGGCGAACAACAAGACCCACAACGGATGCTGCGGGACCGCTGCGCTCGCGCCGACAAATGGGAACGTGATCAGCCACACTCCCAGCCCCACGCACAGCCCGCGCACCATCGCGCCGAACACATAGGCGCAAAAAATTTCGAGGGACGTGATCGGCGGCAGCAGAATAAAAATGATGCTGCGCATCATCTTGCTTTGAATGAGCGACGACGAGCTGTTGGCAAACGCGTTTTGCAGTACCGCCATCATCACCAGGCCGGGGATAAGAAACGAGGTGTAGCTGACGCGCCCTTCGTAGACTTTGACGTTGGATTCGAGCACATGCGAAAAAATCAGCAGGTATAACAGCGTGGTGACGACGGGTGCCACGATGGTCTGGAACGCCACCTTCCAGAAGCGCAGACATTCTTTGTAGAACAGCGCATTGAAGCCGGGGCCAAGGATCGGCGCGCTCATGCCGCCACCGCTGATTGTGAAGTGAGTTTCAGGAACGCCCGCTCAAGATCTGCCTCGCCCAGTTTCATCTCGCGAATGGCGATCTTGGCTTCACGAAATGCCGCAAGCAGCGACTCCAGTTCGGCGTAACCCGACAACGTGAATCCAAACGCGCCGGACGCTTGTGCACTGCTGCGTGCGACCCACGAAACGGGCATGGTGTCCGCAGAGATTTCTACCGTGATGCCCGACATGCCGCGCAACAAATTTGCGGTGGTGTCGAGCGCAGCGATCTCGCCGTTTTTGAGCATCGCCACACGATTACACAACGCTTCGGCTTCTTCGAGGTAGTGCGTGGTGAGGATGATGGTGTGGCCCTCCGTGTTTAAGCGCTTGATGAACGTCCACAGGTTTTGCCGCAGCTCTACGTCCACGCCCGCAGTCGGCTCGTCGAGCACGATCACCGGTGGTTTGTGTACGAGCGCCTGCCCGACCAGCACGCGGCGCTTCATGCCGCCCGACAACGCTCGCATGTTCTCGTTAGCTTTGCCGGTCAGATCAAGGTTGTGCAGGATTTCGTCGATCCAAGCGTCGGCTTTGGACACGCCGTAGTAACGCGCCTGAAATCGAAGCGTTTCACGAACACTGAAAAACGGATCGTAGACCAGTTCCTGCGGCACCACCCCGAGATTTTTGCGCGCGTCGCGATAGTCGCTGACCGTGTCGTAACCCATGATTGAGGCGTGGCCGCTATCGGCGCGCGTGAGGCCCGCGAGGATGCTGATCAGCGTCGTTTTTCCCGCGCCATTGGGTCCGAGCAAAGCAAAAAATTCGCCCTGCTCAACACGCAAAGAAACGTGGTTGAGCGCGCGAACATTGGGGTAGGATTTGCTGATGTCGTCGACGTTAACGGCGGCGGCTTTGGCTGAAACTGGATTCACAAGGGCACTTTTGGTTAGCCCCTAATTTTAAAGTACCGGCTAGAACAGCGCTTCCACGTCGTACGCCGAGGCAAGTGTGGCGAGCTTTGGCGTCATGCCAACAACGCTGCATTGCACACCTGCTTTGCGCTTGAGTGCCGAAATCAGCGCGAGTCCGGCCGAGTCAAGCTGCGTCACACCGGACACGTCAATCGATGCTGTGCCCGCTGCGGCAGGCGCAAACACCTCCCACACTTCATGGGCGTTGGCAAAGGTAAGCGCGCCAGTGAGCTGCATGTTTACTTGTTTTTGGCCTGCAACTGCTTGACCAGCGCATCAACGCTCTGGTCGCGAATTACGGTGTTGAACTCGTCACGATAGTTAGTGACGAGGCTTACGCCAGCCACGATGATGTCGTACGCCTTCCAGCTGCCGTCAGGCTCTTTTTCCATCGAATAATCAATCGGGATGCCTTGGCCGTTGGCCTGATTGATCACGGTTTTTACGGTCACATCGGTTTCAGCAGGCTGCATGCGCAGTGGCCGAACGTCGATAGTGTTGTTGCGAAAGTTCGCCAGCGCGCCAGAGTACGTACGCACCAACAGCGTCTGAAATTCCTTGGTCAGCGCCGCTTGCTGTTCTGGCGTTGCCTTCGCCCAGTTACGGCCCATCGCCAGTTGCGTCATGCGCAAAAAACTGAAATTGGGAATCAGTTTGTTCTCGATCAATTCCTTGAGCTTGGCCGCGTTACTCAATATCGCCGGATCGGACTTGAGCACGGTCGTCACGTCCGTGGCAACCGTTTTAATCAAGGCGTCAGGCGCAGGCTGCGCCTGCGCAGTCGCAGCAGAAAACGCAACGAGCGCCGCCGTCGCAAACAAACCAGAAATCCAATTCAACCGCTTCATAAACTTATCTTTCAACTATTCTTCTTTCGGGCGCTTGCCATCAAGCACCAGACTTTGTCGGCGCTGCAAGTAGGCCGACCGCAAAAATGTGTATTTGTCCAGCGAGGCTTGATTGAGCAGGTCTTCTGCTGGAAACAATCCGACCCGTGCATCTACGACACTCAGGCCGGTTAACGAGTTCCGCACCGGCACGGATGACACGTAGGACAAAGGACTGATTTTCGAGTCGCCGTAGCGACCCACAGCGTCACGCAGCGACGATGGCCCTAAAAAAGGAATGACCAGGTACGGCCCGGCACCGATGCCCCAATAGCCAAGCGTTTGCCCAATGTCCTCGTCGCCGCGCTCAATGCCCATCGGCGTGGCCAAATCAAAAATGCCACCGATACCGAAGGTGGTGTTGAGCATCACGCGACCCAAATCGTCGCCGAACTTGGCACCTTTAAGCTGCAACGCATCGCTGACCAGCGACTGCACGTCCGACACGTTCTGAAACACGTTGGTCACGCCGGTCTTGATCGGGCCGGGCACCACGGCGTCATAGCCTTTGGCGATAGGCTTGAAAAGGTAGTGATCAAACGTGTTGTTGAACGAATAGATGCCGCGATTGATCGGCTCAATCGGGTCGCCCGGCGCGGCGGTGCGAAACGAGGCACAGCCTTGCAAAGTGAGCGTCATCACGCCAGCAAAAATTACAGCAGCGAACTTCATGGCTTTACTCCGGTGGCAGGGGCGGGTGCCGCAGTGGGTGAGGGGGTCGGGGTTGGGGTTGGGGTTGGCGTAGGCGATTCCGACGCTTTGCTAAACAAAAATTGCGAGATCAATTTTTCGATCTGCACGGCCGATTGTGTCTTCTTGACCTTATCTTCGTCCTTGAGCATGACGCTGTCGCCGCCACCTTCGAGTCCAACGAATTGCTCGCCCAGCAAGCCGGATGTGAACACGGCCGCGATGGTGTCTTTGGAAAATTTATATTGCTCGAAAATGTGTAATCGCGCGATGGCCTCATACGTCTTGCCATCAAGGCGAATGGACTCCACGCGCCCCACCACGACACCCGCCGCTTTCACCGGAGCACGCGGTTTCAGCGCTCCGATGTTGTCAAAACGCGCCTCGATGTCGTAGCCGTTGCGCTCCTCAGTGGTACTCAGCAGATTGCCGACTTTGAGCGCGAGAAACGCGAGTCCAGCCAAGCCAATCAGCACAAATACGCCGACCCAAAGATCGATAATTTTTTTATTCATAATTAATTGATCTCGCCTCTAAACATGAAGACGGTAAGCACAAAATCGAGCGCCAGAATAGCAAGCGCAGAGGTAACCACCGTGCGCGTGGTGGCAGCGGACACGCCCTCGGCGGTCGGGTCCGCATCATAACCTTCAAACACTGCAATCAGGCTGACGGCGAAACCAAAGACAATACTTTTAATCACGCCATTCATCACGCCGTAACGCCAGTCGACCGACGCCTGCATCTGACTCCAGAACGCACCGCTGTCGACACCGATCAGTTTGACCGCGACCAGAAAACCGCCGAATACGCCAAGTGTTGAAAACAACACCGCCAACAGCGGCAACGAAATGACGCCGCCCCAAAAGCGTGGTGCCACCACGCGCGCAATCGGATCAACCGCCATCACCTCCATCGCGGCCAGTTGCTCAGTGGTTTTCATGAGCCCGATTTCGGCGGTCATCGCCGAGCCTGCGCGACTGGCAAAAAGTAATCCGGCTACCACCGGCCCGAGTTCGCGGACGAGTGCCATAGCCACCAGCACGCCCATCGATTCCGAAGCGCCATAACGCGACAACGTTTCGTAACCTTGCAGCGCCAGCACCATACCAACAAACAGGCCGCTCATACAAACGATGATCAGCGACAGCACACCTGCCTGATACACCTCGCGAATGACCAGTCGCGGGCGCATGAACGACGTGCCGCTATGACTCAAGATCGAAAACAAAAAGCGCGTGGCATACCCGATGCGGCTGATGCCAGCGATAACGCCCGATCCGATTCTTCGGATCGCGTCGATGATCGCGCTCACGCGAAGTCCTCGGCCAGTGTTTTCGCCGGGTAGTGAAAGCGGACCGGTCCATCAGGCTGACCGTCGACAAATTGACGCACGAACGGGTCGCTGCTGGCTTTGATGCTCGGCACGTCGCCATGCGCGACTACGCGACCTTCAGAAATAAAGTAGATGTAGTCTACGATTTTCATCGACTCAACGATGTCGTGCGTGACCAAAACAGAGGTCATGCCGAGCGCGTCGTTCAACTTGCGAATGAGTTGGCCAACGACCGATAACGAGATTGGATCGAGACCGGCAAAAGGCTCATCGTACAGCGCCAATTGCGGGTCAAGAGCAATCGTTCGAGCAAGCGCGACGCGCCGTGCCATACCGCCGGAGAGCTCGCTCGGCTTGAGCCTCGCTGCGCCGCGCAAACCGACGGCGTTTAATTTCATCAGCACCAGATCGTGAATGATGTCGTCGGGCAGATCCGTGTGTTCGCGCATCGGAAACGCGATGTTGTCAAAGACCGAAAGGTCAGTAAACAGCGCGCCGAATTGAAACAACATGCCAAGGCGACGCCGGTGTACATACATCTGCTCGCGATTCATGGTGGCGACGGATTGACCGCTCACTAACACCTCGCCGCTACTGGCGCGATATTGGCCACATAACAACCGCAAAATAGTGGTTTTGCCGCAACCTGAACCACCCATCACCGCAACGAGTTTACCCTTTGGCACGGTTAACGTAACGCCGGACAAAATCTTGCGCGCACGCGTATAGCCGAAGCTCACATCCTTCAATTCGACGAGCGGTTCGCAGGCAGTTGGCACTGAGGCCGGAGGGAAGGAAACTGTGGCCGAAGACATTGATATGATTGTATCGGGACAACAAAAACCGCCCACAGCTTTTCGCCGCGATTACAGTTCTTAACGGGCTAACGTCGCTTTTTAGTCATAGTCGACTTGTAAAGATTCAGTTCTATACGGCCAATCGCACCGGTCGGTTTTGTTTAAAGCTGTTACCTGGATTTCAAGGATTCTGCGACTGCGTACAGCGCATCTCGCGATTGCCCCGTAACTTTCGCCGCAAGCTTTGCTGCTTTGGCCGGCGCAAGCTCTTCCAGCAATACTTTCAGCAATTCTCGTGCATCAATCAACGCGGGGCTGGTTGGCACCTTTGCGCCTTCAACCAGCACCACAAACTCGCCCCGCATGCGCTCAGCGTGTGTTTGCAGCCACGCCTCGATGCCGCTTGCAACAAGGGCGCTGATCGTCTCAAATTTTTTGGTGATTTCGCGAGCGATCACTACCCGGCGTTCGGGCGGCAAGCCTTTGCCCAGCGCGGCCATCGTTTTTTCGATTCGATGCGGGGACTCAAAAAACACGGTGGTTTCGGTGCGCGCTGCCGTCACCGTTACAAACTCGCTCAAGTCGCCCGCTGAAACCGGAGCAAAACCGACGAACGTAAACGCCGTCGATTCGAGCCCTGCCGCCGACAGCGCCGCGGTCACCGCACTGACGCCGGGGATCGGAGTAATCGGAAAACCCGCTGCCCGCACCGCTGCCACCAGCCTTGCGCCGGGGTCACTGATGGCGGGCGTACCGGCGTCGCTGACATAGGCCACTGCCTCGCCCACCGCAATGCGCGACACAATAGCGTGCGCCGCCGCGCGCTCGTTGTGCTCACGCACCGACACCAGCGTCGGTGGCGCAATATCGAGAAAACGTAACAGGTCGCGCGTGACCCGCGTGTCCTCGCAGGCGATGCAATCAACGGCTTTGAGCGTGCTAAGCGCGCGCACTGTGATATCCCCCAGATTCCCCAATGGCGTGGCGACTACATACAATCCGGGGGAAGTTTTAAATGGCTCGGACATACACCCTGTGCTGAATTTATTTAAATTGCGATTGCAGGTTGCGCCGCAACGATCGGCAAATCTCTGTGTTCGGATGGCAATGTCTGCGCTGCTGCAGGCAGCGCTGCCTGC